>JBOFDB010000338.1:0-2992 GCA_051646545.1 Sphingomonas sp. | reverse complement strand
GAAGCGGCGGCGGGGATTGCCCCGCACCCCATCCGCCGACTGGCCGCGCTACTGAATGGGGACATGGCTGCGGCCGATGGGGTCGGCGCGCGGCTGAAACTCTCCAACGCCGATCGCAAACGGCTGGCGCTCGCCACAGAGACGCGACCCGATGCGCCGCCCAAAGCACTTGCTTATCGGGTCGGCGTGGAAAGCGCGGTCGATCAGCTTCTGCTTGCGGGCCAGCCGCAAGCGGCGCAGTCGATCGCCAACTGGGCTCCCCCGCGCCTGCCGCTATCGGGCGGCGCGATTGTTGCCCGTGGCATCGACAAGGGGCCAGAAGTTGCCCGCCTGCTACATGCGATCGAAGATCAATGGATCGCCGAAAATTTCCCCGAAGGCGACCGCGTCACCGCCATCGCCGATGATGTCGTTGCCGCTGCGCGCCGCGACATGAACAATCGATAGGCTTCGTCGGCCTGCACCGGCGGCGAATAGAGATAGCCCTGACCGAAGGTGCAGCCCAGCGCTGCAAGCGTCTGCGCCAGTTCCTGTGTCTCAATCCCCTCCGCGCAGGCGCGCAGGCCCAGCGCCTGGGCGAGCGACAGGATCGCGCGGACAATCGATATCTTGTCGCGATCGGCCAGCATGCCCGTCACGAAGCTGCGGTCGATCTTGAGCAAATCGATCGGCAATTTCTGCAGATAGGCAAGATTGGAATAGCCGGTGCCGAAATCGTCCATGGCGATCTGCGCGCCCAGCGCTTTGACCGCATGCATGGTGCGGCCGATCAGATCGCCCTCGCTCACCAGCACGCTTTCGGTGAGTTCCAGCGTGAAGCGGTCGCCGGTCAGATCATAGGCGGCCAGCGCGCGTTCGACCAGGCTGGCAATGTCATCGCGCTGCAGCTGGATTGCCGATACGTTGACGGTGAGGCCGACATTGCAGGGCTGGCCCTGGGCTGCATCCCACGATGCCATGGTGCGCGCCGCTTCATCGATTGCCCAGCGGCCCAGCGGGACGATCAGCCCCGATTCCTCGGCGACCTGGATGAAATCCTGCGGGTTGACCTCGGTCCCGTCCTCGGTCGTCCAACGCGCCAGGGCCTCAAACTTGACGATCTCGCCCGATGCCAGATCCCAGATCGGCTGATAGGCCAGCGTCAGCGCGCCATTTTCGATGGTGCGGCGCAACTCGGTTTCCAGGCCGAACTGGCGTCGCGCCTGATCGTGCGCGCGGCTTTGATAGGTCTCGACCAGGCCGCTGGCCTTGGCGCGTTTGACGGAAAACTGGGCATGGCGGATCAGGTCTTCGGGGTCGGTGATATCCGCCGACCCAAAGGCAACGCCGATCGAACAAGATACGCGGATTTCATAATCAGAAAGCTTGAACGGCAGCGCCATCGCCCCCTGGATGCGCCGCGCGACAAGGTCGGCATCGCCCGGTCCATCGTCGAGCGTCATCAAAATGCCGAATTCATCGCCCCCGGTACGGGCAAGCACATCGCGCCCGCGAAGCGCACCCTTCAGGCGGCGGGCGACGGTGATCAGCAGTTCGTCGCCCGCCAGTGAGCCGAGGCAGGCGTTGATGCGGGCAAAGCGAGCCAAGTCGACGATCAAAACCGCATAGCGGCTGCGATCAGCGTCAGGCGCCCCAAAGGTTACTTCCAGCACGTCGCTGAACCCGGCACGGTTGGGCAGCCCGGACAGACTGTCCGTCAACATCTCGCGGCGCATATTGCGTTCGGTGCGGCGCTCGGCGGTCTGGTCGACCAGCGTCAACAAAAACCGGCCGCCCGACTTTACCTTAAGCCGGGCCAGCGAGACGAGATAATGCCGTCGCTCAACCGCATCGCCCCATTGCCATTGCCATTCGTCGCTCAACCGGTCGCTGGCGATGAAAGCGCGGATACGATCGCCGAGCTGATTGACGACGGGCGAGCCTGGCGCCGAAGGGCCAAGGCCCGTCGCGTCAAACGCCTGATTTGCGCCGACAAAGCCAATGCTGCCATCATCACGCAGGATCATCAGAGCGGCGGGAACCGGCAGCAGGCCAATTGCCCGCACCCCCAGCAAATGACGCGGCGCGATACCAACGCGGCCTTTGCCCGGAACGGGCACAGGAGGCGGCGTAACGCCGACGGACCGGAAGAGCGAGCGCATCTCCCCGGCGGTAACAGCCGAGGGTTAATTCGCTCTAAATCAGCGAGTTCGCGGGTCTAAATCATCGAGATCGCGGGCTAGTGGCTCAAATTAAAAGCGATTGTCGCGCGGAAAGCCCGTTGGCGGCATGCGACCGGCCGCCCCGCGCGCCGCCCGCCAGGGGGAAAGATCCGTTTCGGTCCTGATCCGGCCGCTGTCGCCGCCCATCGGCCAGCTCAATCCCTGCGCCAACACGAATGTCTTCGCATCGGCAAGGCCGCCATCGCGATAGCGTTGCAATTGCACCCCCTGCCCGCGCGCCAGCTCCGCCACTTCGGCAAGCGGGAACACCAGCATCCGCCGATTGTCGCCAATCACCGCGACATAATCGTCGCCGGGTGCGATCGGCTTCACTATGCGCAGCTTGGCGTTGAGCCGGGGAGTGACGACCGTCTTGCCCTTGCGCGTTTCCGCAATGACGTCGCTGGTCTTGACCACAAAGCCGCGCCCGTCGCTTGCCGCGAGCAGCAGCCGCTCGGTTGAGGTGGCGGGCAGCAGTGCCGTAATGCCGACATCGCCATCAAGGTCGATCATCAGCCGCACCGGCTCGCCAAAGCCGCGCCCGCCCGGCAATTTGTCCGCCGCCAGCGTGTAGAAACGCCCGTTTTCCGCCGCGAGCAGCAGCTTGTCGGTGGTCTGCGCGTGGAAGGCAAAGCCGGGGCCGTCGCCTTCCTTGAACTTGAGCGCTTCCGCAGAGGCAAGCTCGATATGCCCCTTCATCGCCCTGATCCAGCCGCGCTGCGACAGGATGACGGTAATGGGCTCGCGCTCGATCATCGCTTCGAGCGGGATTTCCTTGACCGGACCGGCTT
>JBOFDB010000018.1:0-1401 GCA_051646545.1 Sphingomonas sp. | reverse complement strand
CGCTGGCCGCGCTGCATGAAGCGGGGGTCGCCGATTAGCGGCATGCTTGCGACACGCATTGGCGGCGTGGGCGGGGAATCCGCCGGATCACGCGCTTGCCCGCGTCGACTCGGCACCCCGCGCGAGCGCAGGCCCCGTCCCGACCGCTCCGACTGACGGCTCGGCATCCCATCGGTTCCGGTCATTAGCGCGGCTTTGCTGACAGAACGCCCGCCTTTATACCGCGTGCATGACCAATATGAGCTGGGCGCCCGCCCCCGATAGCGACATCACAATACGCCGGCTGACCGCCAATGGCATTGATTTCGAGCTGGCCGAGGCGGGGGCGGGGGATCGGCTGGCGCTGTGCCTGCATGGCTTTCCTGAGCTCAATATCAGCTGGCGCCATCAGGTGCCGCTGCTCGCGGCGAAGGGCTGGCGCGTCTGGGCGCCCAATTTGCGCGGCTATGGCACGACCACGCGACCGGGCGGGATTGCGGCTTACCATCTCGACCGGTTGTGCGACGACGTCGCCGCGCTGATCGACGCCAGCGGCGCGCGCGAGGTGATGCTGGTTGCGCATGACTGGGGGGCTATCATCGCCTGGACCTTCGCGATCCGCCGGGTGCGCCCCTTGTCGCGGCTGGTCATCATGAACGTGCCGCACCCGCTCGTCTTCCAGCGCGAGCTCAAGTATTGGCGGCAGATCCGGCGGAGCTGGTATGTCTATTTCTTCCAGCTGCCCTGGCTGCCCGAATGGGGTCTGACCCGGCGCGGCGGAGCAGCGATCCGCCGGGTGTTCCGCGACATGGCGATCGACAAAAGCCGCTTCCCGCGTGACCTGCTCGATGTCTATGCCCGCGCTGCCTGCCAGCCGGGCGCGGCGACGGCGATGGTCAATTACTACCGCGCCAATTTCCGCGACGGTGCCTATTTCCAGGCAGGCAATGGTCGCGTTGACGTGCCGACGCTGATGATCTGGGGCGAGGAAGATACCGCGCTCAACATCCACTGCACCGACGGCACCGACGCCTATTGCGCGGACTTCCGGCTCGAACGCCTGCCCCAGGTATCGCACTGGGTGCAGCAGGAAGCGCCCGAGCGGGTGAACGCGATATTGGGGGAATGGCTGGCGGCGTCGCCCTAATCCCCGATAATTGAGTACGAAGCTTGCCCAGTGGCGGCGATTGAAATTGCTTAATCCTGCGGTTGTGCGATAGCTCTGCCAAGTCGACGCGCGAATCGGGGGGGATACCGTGAAGGCTCATACTGCTTTGCTGTTGGTTTTTGCTTGGCTGGTTGCACCGGTGACGGTCATGGCGCAAACCCGGCCCGTTGGCGCTAAGCCTGTGGTCGCCATTTATGAAATGGATGACGTTGCCCATAGCGGGCAGGCCGAAACTTTTTCCAGAATGATCGAAA
>JBOFDB010000440.1:0-5782 GCA_051646545.1 Sphingomonas sp. | reverse complement strand
GCCAGTCGCGTTTATGGAGGATGTGACCTCGGGCGCGGTGCTCTATGCCAAGGATGCCGACCGGCGGATGCCGCCCGCGTCGATGGCGAAGATGATGACCGTCTATGTCGTGTTCGACATGATTGCGCATGGCGATGTGAAGCTCGACCAGATGATAACCGTCCAGCCCGAAACATGGCGCAAGTGGAATAATCAGGGCTCGACCATGTTCCTCAAGGTCAATGAGCAGGTCAGCGTCGCCAATCTGCTCTACGGCATCATCACGCTGTCCGGCAATGATGCCTGCGTCGTGCTGGCGGAGGGCGTGTCGGGTACCGAGCCGGCGTTCGTCCAGCGGATGAATGAGACCGCGAAGAAGCTTGGCCTGAGCAACAGCCATTTCGGCACCTCCAACGGCTGGCCCGATGGTGGCGCCACTTATGTGACGGCGCGTGACCTCGCCAAGCTCGCCGAGGCGACGATCCAGAACCATTACAAGCTGTATAAGCAATTCTATTCGCGGCCCAATTTCACCTGGGGCACGCAGTTGGGCAATGGTAACGCCATCAAGCAGGACAATCGCGATCCCTTGCTGGGTCGCGTTGCCGGTGCCGATGGCTTGAAGACGGGCCATACCGAAGAGGCTGGCTATGGCTTCACCGGATCGGCGGAGCAGAATGGCCGTCGGCTGGTGATGGTGATCGCGGGGCTGCACAGCTTCAACGAGCGGATCGACGAGTCGGTCAAGTTCATGAACTGGGGTTTCCGTGCCTGGCAATCGCGCCCGGTCGTTGCCAAGGGCAAGAAAATCGCGACCGCCGAGGTGCAGCTCGGCACCGCCAACCATGTCGGCCTGGTCGCGCCGCGTGATCTGGCGGTTGTCGTGCCCACCGGCACCAGCCCTGAAATGCAGACCAAGGTCGTCTATGACGGGCCGATCAAGGCGCCGATCAAGGCGGGGGATCACATTGCCGATCTGCTGGTGCAGACGCCCGACATGGCGCCGCAACGCTTGCCGCTAGTCGCGGAGAGCGATGTCGCCCAGGCGGGATTTTTCGGGCGGATCTGGGCCAATTTCCTCGCGCTGTTCGGGATGTGAGTGAATTTGGCCGGTCGCTTCATTTCGCTTGAAGGCGGGGAGGGCGCCGGCAAATCGACCCAGGCCCGTGCGCTGGCAGCGGCGCTGGAGGCACGAGGGATCGAGGTCATCGCCACGCGCGAGCCCGGCGGCAGCGCCGGTGCCGAGGCGATCCGCGCGCTGTTGATGCAAGGATCGGTCGATCGCTGGCAGCCGCGCGCGGAAATGCTGCTGTTCGCCGCTGCTCGGGCTGATCTCGTCGATCGGACGATCCGTCCGGCATTGGCGCGCGGGGCGTGGGTCATCTGCGATCGCTATATCGACTCGACCCGTGCCTATCAGGGGGCCGCGGGCGGGCTGAGCGATGACGAGATCATGGCGGTCCATGCCGTTGGCAGCCAGGGATTGCTGCCCGACCGAACGATTCTGCTCGACATGCCCGAAGCATTGGGCGCGGCCCGCGCGGCGGCGCGCGACGGGGCGGCGGCGGATCGCTTCGCGGCGCGCGGCGCGGCGTTTCATGCCGCCGTGGCGGCAGGCTTTCGCCACTTCGCCGCAACAGAGCCCGATCGTTTCCGCGTCATCGACGCAAGCGGAACGCCCGACGCCGTCGGCGCGGCGGTGCTCGCCGCGCTTGCCGACCTGCTGCCATGACGCTTCCCCTTGGCAATGATGCCGCGCACGCCGCCTTTGCCGCCGCGATGGCGGGCGGGCAGCTTCACCATGCCTGGCTGTTCACTGGCCCGGAAGGCATTGGCAAGGCGAGCTTTGCCCGTGCAGCGGCGTTGCGTTTGCTGGCCGCGGCGGCGGAGGCTGATGGTCTGCCCCCCGGTTTCGACGTGCCCGCAGGCAATCGCACGCGCACCCTGATCGAGGCAGGCTCGCACCCGGATTTCCGCGCGCTGACGCGATTACCCAAGGATCCTGACAAGCCGGAAGGCGAACTGGCGCGCAGCATCACCATTGCGCAGGTGCGCGGGCTGCTGCCGATGTTCGCCACCAAACCCGCGCTGTCGCCGCGCCGCGTGGTGCTGATCGATTCGGTTGACGATCTGGAGCGCCCTGGCGCGTCCAACGCGCTGCTCAAAAGCCTGGAGGAGCCGCCGGCGGGGACGCTGTTCATCCTGGTTAGCCATGCGCCGGGGCGATTGCTGCCGACGATCCGCTCGCGTTGTCGCCGCTTGCGCTTTGATCCGTTAGGCGAGGCAGACATGCAAACCGTGCTGCGCCGCCAGTTGCCGCAGGCCAGTGACGCTGAAATCGCAGCCCTGGTGACGGCGGGCAATGGATCGCCCGGCCGCGCGCTGGGCTATGCTGGTCTCCGCCTCGATGCGCTTGATGACGTCATGGCGGCACTGGCGGACAGGGGCGACGCCAGCAACGGCTTGCGCACCAGATTGGCAAAGGAATTGGGGGTTAAGGCTGCCCAGGCCCGCTATGAGGCGTTTCTCGACCGCGCGCCCAGCTTTCTCGCCAATGCCGCGCGCGATCGCCGGGGGGCGGCGCTGCGCATCGCCATCGACGCGCATGAAGCAGCCCGGGCATTATCGGCAAGCGCGCGCGCCTTGTCGCTCGACCAGCAAGCAACGGTTTATGAATTGGCGGGTATTGTCGCCCGGCTTAGCAGCGCGCGATAACGGAAATGCTTCAACCGGGGGTGATGATGCTTTAGGGGCTGGCGTCATGGCGAACCCCTTCTACATCACCACCGCGATCAGCTACCCCAATGGCCGCCCGCATATCGGCCATGCCTATGAAGCGATCGCCGCCGATGCGATTGCGCGCTTCCACCGGTTGATGGGCCGCGAGGTGCGTTTCCAGACCGGCACCGACGAACATGGCCTGAAAATGGTGCAAGAAGCCCGCAAGCGCGACGTGCCGGTCCGTGATCTGGCGCACGAAATGAGCAACCATTTCCAGTCGATGGATGATCTACTTGATATCTCCTATGATCGTTTCATCCGCACCACCGATGCCGATCATTACCGCGCCAGCGAAGCGATTTGGCAGGCAATGGCGGCAGCGGGCGATCTCTATCTTGATCGCTATGAAGGCTGGTATTCGGTTCGCGACGAAGCCTTTTACGATGAGAGCGAGCTGATCGAGGGGGAAGGGGGCGCCAAACTCTCGCCGCAAGGTACGCCGGTTGAGTGGACGGCCGAGGAAACCTGGTTTTTCCGGCTTTCGAAATATCAGCAGCCGTTGCTCGACCTTTATACGGCGCAGCCCGATTTCATCCGCCCGGAAAGCCGCCGCAATGAAATCATGCGCTTTGTGGAGGGCGGGCTCAGCGATTTGTCGGTCTCGCGCACCAGCTTTGACTGGGGCGTGCCCGTGCCGGGCAGTCCTGGCCATGTCATGTATGTGTGGGTCGATGCGCTGACCAATTACCTGACCGGCGTGGGCTATCCCGATGATGCCGCCGCGCAAACCAAATGGTGGCCGGCGGACGTGCATATCATCGGCAAGGATATCGTCCGTTTTCACGCGGTATATTGGCCCGCCTTCCTGATGAGCGCCGGTCTGCCGCTGCCGCGCCAGGTGTTCGGCCATGGTTTTCTGCTCAATCGCGGCGAGAAAATGTCGAAATCGTTGGGCAACGTCACCGATCCGGTCGAGCTCGCCGAGCGTTTCGGCGTTGATCCCCTGCGCTATTTCCTGCTGCGCGAGGTGAGCTTCGGGCAGGATGGCAGCTATTCGGAAGAAGCAATCGTCACCCGCGCCAATGCCGATCTTGCCAACAGTTTCGGCAATCTCGCGCAACGGACGCTGACGCAGATTTTCAAGAATTGCGACGCGGCACTCCCCGCGATAAACGGCCACACCCCCGCTGACGAGGCGCTGTTCGCGCTGATTGACCTGACGGTGCGGCAGGCGATGCCGCGCGCTTATGGCGATCTCGCTTTGTCACAGGCCACCGATTTGTGGATGCAGGCGGTTTATGCCTGCAATGCCTATATCGACGAACAGGCGCCCTGGACGCTGCGCAAAACCGATCCCGACCGCATGCGCACCGTGCTGGCAACGCTGTATATCTGCATCGCGCAACTGGCGGTGGCCATCCTGCCGGTCATCCCGCGCAGCGCCGCGCTGCTGCTCGATCGGATGGGCGTCGCGGCCGAGGTGCGGACGTTTGAGGGCATTGGCAGCCATTGGTATTCGCCTCTCGCTGAGAGTGGCTTTCGGCTTGAGCAGCCAACCCCGTTATTCCCCCGGCTTGAACTGGCCGAGGCGGTGGCATGAGGCTCGCCGACAGCCATTGCCACCTGAATTACAAGGGCTTGGTCGAGGAGGAGCAAGCGGTGCTCGACCGCGCGCGCGCGACCGGCGTGGTCGCGATGCTCAACATTTCGACGCGCGAGCGCGAATGGGGCGAGGTGGTCGGGGTTGCGGAACGCGAGCCGGATGTCTGGGCCACGATCGGCATCCACCCGCATGAAGCCGATGCCCACCCGCATGTCGACACCGCCAAGCTGGTGGCGCAGGCCGCGCATCCCCGCGTCGTCGGCATCGGCGAGACGGGGCTCGATTATTATTATGATCACAGCGATCGCGCCCGCCAACAACGCAGCTTTCGCAGCCATATCGCTGCCTGTCGCGAGACGGGCTTGCCGCTCATCGTCCATACCCGCGACGCCGAGGAGGATACCGCCGCCATTTTGCGGGACGAAATGGCGAAGGGCGACTTTACTGGCGTGATCCACTGCTTCACGGCGAGCGACGCGTTCGCCGATATTGCCCTGGATCTCGGCTTTTACATCTCGATTTCGGGGATCGTGACCTTCAAAAACGCCCGCGCCTTGCAGGAAACCGCCAAGCGCTTGCCCGCCAACCGGCTGTTGATCGAAACCGACGCGCCCTTTCTTGCCCCGGTGCCGCATCGCGGCAAGACGGGCGAGCCGGCCTTTGTGGCGGATACGGCGAAGTTTCTGGCGGATTTACGCGATGAACCGCTCGACGACCTGGCCGACGTGACTCGCGCCAATTTCCATCGGCTGTTCGCCAAGACGAAAGCCACGGCATGAAGATTCGGCTGCTCGGCGCGGGTACGTCGTCGGGCGTGCCGCGCATCGGCAATGATTGGGGCGCCTGCGACCCCAGCGAGCCACGCAACCGCCGGACGCGCGCGTCGCTGCTCGTTTTGACCGAGACTACCACCATCCTGGTCGACACCAGCCCCGACATGCGCGAGCAATTGCTGGCGGCCAATGTCAGCGCGGTCGATGCGGTGATCTGGACGCATGATCACGCCGATCATTGCCACGGCCTTGACGATCTGCGGCAGCTCTTTCATGTCCGCCGCGCCCCCGTGCGCGCGCTGGCCCGGCCCCCGGTACTGGCATCACTGCATACGCGCTTTGCCTATGCTTTTAGCGGGCACGATGGCTATCCGGCCACCGTTGCAGCCGAGCCACTGCCGGATCGGCTGATGATCGGCGACATCGCCGTGAGCGTGGTCGATCAGCCGCATGGCTCAATCACATCGGCCGGTCTGTTGTTTGAGGCAGGCGGCTCACGTGCGGCTTATTCCACGGACTTCAATGACTTGACGCCGGAAATGGCGACGCTGTTTGAAGGCGTTGACCTGTGGGTGGCCGATGCGTTGCGCCGCGCGCCGCACCCGACGCACCCCACGCTCGATCAGACGATCGCCTGGTCGCGTCAGATCAAGGCGCGCCAAACGGTGCTGATGCACATGGACCAGTCGATGGATTATCAGACGCT
>JBOFDB010000327.1:0-5735 GCA_051646545.1 Sphingomonas sp. | reverse complement strand
CGCTTGCAAGGCGGGCGGGGTATAGGCCGCGCGCATAAAGCCCTTGGCCTCGCGCTTGGCGGGCAGCGCGTCGAGGTAAAGCTCGACCGCGGCAACGGGACCATCAAGGTCAAACGCCTTCAGCGTCAGCGGGTGGAGCAAGCCGAACGCCGCCAGCACCGTTTTCGGCCCCAGCCGCAGCGTTGCCGATTGGCCGGGGTGCCAGGCGTCACCCGACCACAGGGCATCGGCACCCATCACGTGCAGATTGTCGACCGGCGCGCCCGCTTCGGCAAGCAGCGCCAGCGCCTCTGCCTTGGCGTCGAACGCGTCAAAGCCCTGCGCCTTGCCCGTCTGCCAGCCGCGCGGCGCCTGGTCGCCGGCGAGCACGATGCCCAGCGTCAGCCGTTCCTGATCGGCAAGGTAGCGGCGGCCAATCTCGAACAATCGCACGCCTTCGGCGCCACGCTTCATATTGCGGGCAGCGGCTGATAACAGGCCGGGCAGCAGCGCGGGGCGCATCACCTTCAGCTCTTCGCTGATCGGGTTGGCGACGGTCCACGCGCCGCCGCCAAAGGCCTGCGCCTCGGCCTCGGCGATGAAGCTCCACGTCACCGCCTCGTTCAATCCCCGCGCAGCGGCGGCGCGGCGCAGGCGGTGTTCCAGCTTCTGCTCGGCGGTGGCGGTCGGACGAGCCACGCCGGGTGCGCGCGGCAGCGGGGTTGACGGCACATGGTCGATGCCATGGATGCGGACGACTTCCTCGACCAGATCGGCCGACCCTTCCACATCGCGGCGCCAGCTGGGGACGGTGACCTGCCAGTCGTCAGTGACGGCGAAGCCCAGCCGTTCCAGTATCGCCCGTTGCGCGCTGTCGGCGACATCGACGCCGCCCAGCGCAAGGGTGCGGGCCGGATCAAAGGCGATGGTGCGCGCCGCCACCGGTGGCTGGCCCGCGCGCGTGATGGCGCTTGGTGTGCCGCCGCAATGTTGGGTAACGAGCCAGGCGGCGATTGCCAGCCCTTCATCAAGGAACGCGGGATCGACGCCACGCTCAAACCGCTGACGCGCGTCGCTGGTCAGCATCAGTTTCTGGCCGGTGCGGGCGATATGATCGGGATCGAAATAGGCGCATTCGATCAGCACCTCGGTCGTCGTTTCCGAACAACCCGAATGCTCGCCGCCCATGATGCCGCCGATATCGTGGACGCCGGCATCGTCGGCTATGACGGTCATCGTTTCATCGAGCGGATAGGTCTTGCCGTTCAACGCCACCACCTGCTCGCCCGCGCGCGCCTTGCGGGCAACCAGCGGGCCGGTCAGCTTGGCGCGATCATAGACGTGCAAGGGGCGGCCCAGATCGAGCATCACGAAATTGGTGATGTCGACCAGTGCGGAAATCGGCTTTTGCCCGACGGCTTTCAAATAACGCTGCATCCACTCGGGCGCGGCGCCATTGGTGACGCCGGAGACGGCCTGGGCATAGAAAGCTGGGCAGCCTGCGGGATCATCGGTGCGAACCTGGGGCGCGGGGCCGCTGCCATCGACCGGCGCGGTCGACGCCATGCGATACACATCGGCAAGCGGCTTCAGCGTCCCCAGCCCTGCCGCCGCCAGATCGCGCGCGATGCCGCGCACGCCCATACAATCCTGCCGGTTGGGGGTGATCGACACGTCGATCACGGGGTCATTGGCGCCGGCATAATCGGCAAAGTCAGTGCCGATCGCGGCATCGGCAGGAAGCTCGATAATGCCGTCATGGTCATCGCCGAGCTCCAGTTCGCGCGACGAGCACATCATGCCGTTGGAGGTGACGCCGCGGATCGCCGAGACCTTCAATTCCATGCCATTGGCGGGCACCACCGCGCCCGGCAGGCCCAGCACGCCGACAAGGCCCGCGCGCGCATTGGGCGCGCCGCACACGACTTGCAGGGGCACCCCATCCCCTGCATCGACGGTGAGCACCTGCAGCTTGTCCGCCTGTGGATGGCGTTCGGCGGTCAGCACGCGCGCGATCTTGAACCCCGCCAGCCGCTCGGCGGGGTTTTCGACGCCTTCCACTTCCAGCCCGATCCGCGTCAGCGTCAGCAGGATGGCGTCAAGATCGGCACGCGAGTCGAGATGCTCACGGAGCCAGGACAGGGTGAATTTCATCGGCTTGATTCCTGAACACCGTTCGTGTCGAGCGAAGTCGAGACACGTGATCCGGGGGACGTCCTTGCGACCCGTCCCTCGACTGCGCTCGGGACGAACGGCGGTTGGCCAAAGCGCAGTTTCATGCCCCCACACCCCCGCTCAAGGTCGGCACGTCGAGCGCCGAAAAGCCATAATGCCGCAGCCAGCGGATATCGCCGTCGAAAAAGGCGCGGAGATCGTCCATGCCATATTTCAGCATCGCCAGCCGATCGATGCCGCAGCCAAAGGCAAAGCCTTGCCATTGCTCGGGGTCGTACCCGCCCGCCGTAATCACCTTGGGGTGGACCATGCCGCTGCCCAGCACTTCCATCCAATGATCGCTGCCGCCGATGACGCGCTTGCCGTTCTGGATGGTGTAGCCGACATCGACCTCGGCCGAAGGTTCGGTGAAGGGGAAATAGCTTGGGCGCAGGCGCAGCACGATATCGTCGCGCTCGAAAAACGCCTTCAGGAACGTCTCAAGCGTCCATTTCAAGTGACCGAGCGTGATGCCCTTGTCGATGACAAGGCCTTCGACCTGATGGAACATCGGCGTGTGCGTCGCGTCCGAGTCGGATCGATAGGTGCGCCCCGGCGCGATGATGTACACCGGCTTGTCGCCGCCCGCCGCCTGCATCGCGCGGATTTGGACCGGCGAGGTGTGGGTGCGGAGAACCATCCGCTCGTCGCTCGCCCCCTCGACATAAAAAGTGTCGTGCATCGCGCGCGCGGGATGCGTTTCGGGGATGTTGAGCGCGGTGAAATTATACCAGTCGGTCTCGATTTCCGGACCAGTCGCGACCGCAAAGCCCAGATCGGCGAAGATTTCGGCAAGCTCGTCCATCACCTGGCTGACGGGGTGGATTGAGCCGCGCGGCGCAATGGCGGCGGGCAACGTCATGTCGAGCGTTTCGGCGGCAAGGCGCGCATCGAGCGCGGCCCGTTCCAGCGCGGCCTTGCGTGTGGCGATAGCGTCGGTCACCGCTTCGCGCAGGCCATGGATGCGCGGGCCCTGCGCCTGGCGCTCGTCCGGGCTCATCGCGCCCAGCGTTTTGAGCAGTGCCGTCACGCTGCCCGATTTGCCCAGCGCCGCCACGCGCACCGCCTCAATCGCGTCGGTGCTGTCCGCCGCTGCAACCTGGCCCAGCAGATCGGCCCGCAATGTGTCGATGTCGCTCATTCTTGTCTTTCCGTTTGCACGGGCTCGAACCCCAAGCCGATCGCTAGGTCAAGCCATTGCGGGTTGCTTTGCTCGATCAGGTTGAGCTTCCAGTCGCGATTCCATTTCTTCAGGCGCTTTTCGCGGGCAATGGCGCTCTCCATCGACTCATGAATTTCGTACCAGACGAGACGGTGGACACCATATTCGGAGGTAAAGCCGGGCACGACCCCGCTGCGATGTTGGTAGAGGCGACCGAGTAAGTCAGAAGTGACGCCGACATAGAGCGTGCCGACCCGACCGCTCGCAAGGATATAGACGCAAGGCTGCTTGGTCATCCTTTCCCTCCCGCTTCAGTGTTGAATGGATTCCCGCCTTCGCGGGAATGACGGCCTGGACTTCAAATCTCGTTTTCCCGTCATCCTCGGCATTTAATGCGTCATCCCCGCGAAGGCGGGGATCCATTCTTCCTGGTTCTCGACAATCTTTTCACCTGCTCAGAGCTGAGGACGAAAAAGGGCGCCGGTGTTGCCACCAGCGCCCGATTGATCATCGCCCAGGCTGTGGGCCGCCCCGCCGTCAGCCGGAACCGCTATGCGGCCCCGCTGCCCGGCCTGGCGGCGTTCTGACTTAGCGTCCCGCTAAATCAGGCGGCCGCCGTTGCCGGCAGCGCCGCCTTCGCCTGAGCGATGATGGCGGTAAATGCCTCGCCTTCATGCATCGCGATATCGGCCAGCACCTTGCGGTCGAGTTCGATGCCCGCGAGCTTCAGCCCGTGCATGAACTGCGAATAGGTCAGGCCTTCGGCGCGGACGCCGGCGTTAATGCGCTGAATCCACAGCGCGCGGAAATTCCGCTTTTTGACCTTGCGGTCGCGATAGGCATATTGCCCGGCCTTTTCGACGGCCTGGCGAGCGATGCGGATGGTATTCTTGCGGCGGCCATAATAGCCCTTCGCCTGATCCAAAATCCGCTTGTGCTTGGCCTTGGTGGTTACACCGCGCTTGACGCGTGCCATGGTCTATATCCTCCCGCTCAATTCAGGCCGTAAGGCGCCCAGGCCTTCACGGTCTTGGTGTCGGCGTCCGACAGCACGCTGGTGCCGCGGTTCTGGCGGATATATTTGGCATTGTGGCTGATCAGCCGGTGGCGCTTGCCAGCGACGCCGTGCTTGATCTTGCCCGTGGCGGTGAGCTTGAAGCGCTTCTTCACACCGCTCTTGGTCTTGAGCTTGGGCATTTTCGTCTCCTTTTGTCAGCGCGACGGTCTCGAACGGCCACGGCAGCCCATTTAGCCGGGCAGTTCCTCGGTATAATCGCGGAAAGCGGCGCCGTTAGCGGAACTCGTCGAGGATTGCAACCAGCGCGTCGAGGCTGTCGATGCTTGGGACATCGGGCGGCAGGGGCGTTGCCTCCAGCATTGCCCATGGCCCTCGCCGCAGCCGGATTGCGCGCATGCCCGCTGCCCGCGCGGGGCCGACGTCATTATCGAGCCGATCGCCGATATAGGCGATTGCCGATGCAGGTTGTCCGGCGGCGTCGATAATCCGGTCGAAAAAGCCGGGGTCGGGCTTGGCAACGCCCCATCCTGCCGACGTCGCGACAAAATCGGCGTCGATGCCGCACGCCTGCAACGCCTGCTCCGCGCCGCGCGGCTGGTTGCCAGCAATGCCGACGATCAGCCCACGCTGTTTCAATCGCACCAGACAAGGCAAGGCATCGGGATAAAGATCGGCGGCTTCGATGCGATAAGAGCGGGGCAGCGCCGCAAAATCGACGTCAGGCGCCACCAGCGTCACCGCCTTGCGCAGCGTTTCGCCCCGCGCGATCAAGCCGCCGACCGTTGCCATCAGGGTGAAGGCAGGCACGTTCAGTGCTTCGGCGAGCGAGGCCCATTGCCGTGTCTCGTCGACCAGCGTTTCACCCACATCAAAGACAACGGCGCGAATCATCGGCTCAATGCCCGTGGCACGCCAGCGTTTCGACAATCTCTTCGATACGGGCAGGGTCGCCGGCGGCGATGACGTCGCCTGCGCTGTCAACGGTGAGCGGGTCGCCCTGCCAGTCGCACATCCGCCCGCCCGCGCCTTCGACAATCGGGACAAGCGCGGCGAAATCGTGAATCTTCAGCCCGGCCTCGATCACAATGTCGAGCTGGCCCGAAGCGAGGCACCCGTAATTATAGCAATCGCCGCCATAGATCGCGCCGTGGCGCATATTGCCGCCAGAGGCTGCCGCAACCAATGCCAGATAATGCTCCGCCTCATGCTCGCTGAACAGATGCGGCGACGTCGTGGCGATGGCGGCGCCGGCCAGCGCCGGGCACGGCCGGGTGCGCACGGCGGCGCCGTTGAAGGTGGTTGGCTGGCCGATCACGCATAGCCAGCGCTCGCGCCCCACCGGCTGATCGATGATGCCAAGCA
>JBOFDB010000541.1:0-11809 GCA_051646545.1 Sphingomonas sp. | reverse complement strand
AAGGATCGGCAGGCGGCGCTGGGCAATGTCGTCGCGGTCAAGTGCCACCGCCCGCTGCCGCCCGGTCGCGCTATCTCGCTCGTCTGGTCGGGCAAGATCGCCGGCGCCAGCGGCAAGCTCGCCGGCGCCGACCAGCGCTTCGATTACACCGTCCGCAAGCCCTTCACCGCACGCTTCGAATGCAGCCGCACCAACGCGCAGGCGGGGTGCTCGCCGGTGGAAAAGGCATGGGTGCGCTTCTCCGCGCCGATTCCGACGAGCGTTGCGGCCCAGATCCGGCTGCAACTGCCCGACGGCAAGCTGATCGCACCCAAGCCCGACAGTAACACCGATCATACCGACCAGAAGACGAGCGCGACCACCGCCGATATCGCCTTTGCCGCGCCTTTGCCCTATGCGACGACCGCCAAGCTGGTGCTGCCCGTCGGCATCAAGGACGAAAGCGGCCGCCCGTTGAGCAATGCCGAGCGTTTTCCGCTCGATGTGCGCTTCGACGCGGCGCCGCCGCTCGTCAAATTCGCCGCAAGCTTCGGCATTCTGGAACTGAAGGAAGGGGGCGTGCTCCCCGTCACCGTCCGCAATGTCGAGCCTGCGCTGCAGGGCAAGAACCAGGTCATCGGCGGCGGCGCAAAGCGCGTCGAAGGTGATGGCGCCATCGCGCAATGGCTGCGCACTGTGGCGGATGCCGACAAGACCGCCGACCATGAAGTCACCCGCGCCGGCAAAACGATCCGCATCAATGATACCGGCGCCACCCCGATTTTGGGGGCAGGGGCCAGCCCGCTCAAAGTCGGTTTACCCGGCAAGGGCAAGGATTTCGAAGTCGTCGGGATTCCGCTCACCAAGCCCGGCTTCTATGTCGTCGAGCTTGCCAGCCCGGTGCTTGGCCAGGCGCTGCTTGGCCGCCCTGCGCCACGCTATGTCGCGACCGCCGCGCTCGTCACCAACATGGCGGTGCATTTCAAATGGGGCCGCGAGCGCAGCCTTGCCTGGGTGACCTATCTCGACAGCGGCAAGCCCGTTGCGGGCGCCGAGGTGCGGATTACCGATAGCTGCACCGGCGAGACCTTTGCGCACGGCACCACGGACGCGTCGGGCGGGGTCTTCGCGCCCAAGGGCTTGCCCGCGCCCGAAACCTATGGCGATTGCCGCTATGGCTCGCACCCGCTGATGATTTCCGCCCGCGCCGGCGACGATATGAGTTTCGCGCTGACCAGCTGGGGTCAGGGCATCCAGCCCTACGACTTCGACTTGCCCTATGGCTATGAGGCGCGCGACGACATCATCCATACCGTGTTTGACCGCGCGCTCGTCCGCCAGGGCGAGACGGTGCATATGAAGCATATCATCCGCAAACCCGTCGCCACCGGCTTTGTGGCGGGCGCGGCGTTTGCGGGTACGCTCAGGCTGTCGCATCGTGGATCGGACACGCAATTCGACATTCCGCTGACCATCGACGCCAATGGCATCGGCGAGACGAGCTGGACCGCCCCCAAGGGCGCGCCGATGGGCGATTACGACCTTTCGGTGATCACGCCGGAAAAGACCATTTCGACCGGCCAGTCTGTCCGCGTCGATGAATATAAGCTGCCCACCATGCGCGCGAGCGTGACCGGGCCGAAAGAGGCGGCGGTCAAGCCCAAGACGCTGCCGCTCGACCTGTTCGTCGGCTTTCTGTCAGGGGGCGGCGCGCCCAATCTGCCGGTGCAATTGCGCGTCGGCTGGTTCGCCAGCGATAAGACGCCCGATGGCTATGAAAGCTACAGCTTTGGCGGCAAGGCCGTCGCTGAAGGCACCAAGCCGATGAACGGCAATGACGAGGACGAAACCACGCCCTTGCCGCCGACCCAGACGTTGCCCATCACGCTGCGCAGCGACGGCACTCAGGCGCAGAGCGTCGAAGTGCCGCAGTCGCTTACTGGCCTCGCCAATATGCAGGTCGAAATGGATTATCAGGATGCGAATGGCGAAACGCTGACCGCGTCCAAATCGATCCCGATTTACCCCGCCGCCGTCCAGATCGGCATGAAAACCGATGGCTGGCTGATGAAGCATGACGATCTGCGCCTGCGCCTCGTCACGCTCGATACCCAGGGCAAACCGGTCGCGGGCCAACATGTCGATGTGGCACTCTATAGCCGCCAGATTTTGACGGCGCGGCGCCGCCTGATCGGCGGCTTTTACGCCTATGACAATCAGGTCAAGACGACCAAATTGTCGGCGAGCTGTTCGGTGGCGAGCGACGCGCAGGGGCTGGCGCAATGCAAGCTAAACCCCGGCGTTTCGGGCGAGGTCTATGCCGTGGCGACGACCAAGGACGCCGCCGGCAACGAGACGCACACCACGACTTCGGTCTGGCTGGTCGGCGAGGATGACTGGTGGTTCGGCGGCGACAATGGCGACCGTATGGACGTGATCCCTGAACAGCAATCGTACAAGGCGGGCGACATTGCGCGCTTCCAGGTGCGGATGCCGTTCCGCCAGGCGACGGCGCTCGTCACGGTCGAGCGCGAAGGCGTGCTGGCGAGCTACACGACCGAATTGTCGGGCACTGATCCGGTGGTCGAGGTAAAGATGCCGGGCAGCTACGCGCCCGACGTCTTCGTGTCGGTGATGGTCGTGCGCGGCCGGGTGACGGGATTCTGGAGCTGGCTCGGCAATCTCGCGCATCAATGGGGCCTGCCCTTTGGCTCAGCCGAACCGACCGAGCCAACCGCGCTGGTTGACCTTGCCAAGCCCAGCTATCGCCTCGGCATCGACAAGGTGAAGGTCGGCTGGGAAGCGCATCAGCTCGGCGTCGCAGTGAAGGCGGATCGTGAGCGCTATGCCGCGCGTGATGTCGCGCAAGTCGATGTCGCGGTGGCGCGGCCCGACGGCAAGCCCGCCGCGTCAGCCGATGTCGCGTTCATCGCGGTCGACCAGGCGCTGCTCCAGATTGCGCCGAATGACTCAACCGACGTGCTGACCGCGATGATGGGCGAGCGGCCTTTGTCGGTGCTCACCTCAACCGCGCAGACGCAGGTCGTCGGCAAGCGGCATTATGGCAAGAAAGCGGTCGAAGCGGGCGGCGGCGGGGGCGGGGGCGATACCTCGGGCCTTAATCGCCAGAATTTCCAGCCGGTGCTGCTGTGGCAGGGGCATGTCGCGCTCGATGCCAAGGGTCACGCCCGCGTGCCCGTGCAGCTCAACGACGCGCTGACCGCGTTCAAGCTGGTCGCGGTGGCGACCGATGGCGCCGATCTGTTCGGCAGCGGCGAAGCAACGATCCGCGCCGCCCAGGATTTGCAGATCTTCTCCGGCCTGCCGCAGATCGTCCGCTCGGGCGATTATTATGGCGGCATGTTCACGCTCAGGAACAGCTCGGGCGCGGCGATGACGGTCGAAGCCTCGGTTGCGCTGACCCCGTCGATCGCCAAGGGCCATGTGCTGAAAGTGACGATCCCGGCGGGCGGCGCGGTGCCCGTCGCGTGGAACCTGTTCGCGCCCGATGTCGCGGACAGCGCCAATTTGAGCTGGCACGTCACCGCGCGCGCCGAAGGGGGCAAGGCGGCGGACCAGATCACCGTCAGTCAGCAAGTCATCCCCGCCATTCCGGTCGAGGTGTGGGCGGGCGCGCTGTCGAGGGTGGCGGCCAACACCCCAATTCCGATCATCCCGCCCGCAGGCGCGTTGCCGGGGCGTGGCCTGGTGTCGATTCGGCTGGACGACACGCTGGCGCCGCCGCTGGAAGGGGTGCGCGATTTCATGCGGCGCTATCCCTATGATTGCTTCGAACAGCGGCTGTCGCGCGCCGTCGCGCTGGGCGACACCGGTGCATGGAGCGCCTTGGCGGGTGACTTGCCGACCTATCAGGCGCCGGATGGCCTGCTGCGTTATTGGCCGTCCGACACGCTCGATGGCTCCGAAGCGCTGACCGCCTATGTGCTGGCGATCACCTCTGAAGCGGGCTTTACCCTGCCCGAAGGGCCACGCGCGAAAATGATCGAGGGGCTGAAAGCGGTGGTCGACGGCCGCATCCGCCACGAAAGCTATGGCGATGTGCGCCTGCGCCGCGCCGCCGCGTTCAGCGCGCTGGCGCGTGCGGGAGCAGCGACTCCGGCGATGCTCGGCCAGCTTGGCATCAACGCCAGCGAAATGCCGACCGGGCCGCTCGCCGATTATATCGTCGCGCTCGATCATGTCCCCGGCCTCGCCAACGCCGCCGCGCTTCACAAACAGGCGGAAGGCGTCCTGCGCAGCCGCTTCGTTTATGAAGGGACGCGGCTCGACTTGACCGATCAGGACAATGCCCCCTGGTGGCTGATGTCGTCGGCAGATGAAGGATCGATCAAGGCACTCATCGCCGTGCTGGGCCGACCGGGCTGGAATGACGAGGCGCCCAAGATCATGGTCGGCGTCGCCAGCCGCCAGTCGCATGGCCGCTGGGATACGACGACCGCCAACGCCTGGGGCACGATTGCCGCGCGCAAATTCGCCGGGCTTTATCCTGCCGAGAAGATCGCCGGCGTGACGACCGCGACGCTGGGCAGCGCCACTCGCAGCCTCAACTGGCCGCTCGCCGCCGCCGATCGCAGCTTCTCGCTGCCGCTGCCCGCGCAGCAAGCGCCGCTTAAGCTCGCGCAGGCGGGCGGCGCGGGGCCGTGGGCGACGGTGGCGGTGTCGGCGGCAGTACCGCTCAAGGCGCCGCTGTTCGCGGGCTATAAGGTCAGCCGCCAGGTCTCGATGGTGCAGGCCAAGCACCCCGGCCAATGGTCGCGCGGCGATGTGGTGCGCGTCGTCATCACGGTTGAGGCGACCGCCGAACGCAACTGGGTGGTGGTCAGCGACCCCATCCCGGCTGGCGCCACCATCATCGGCGACCAGGCCAATCAGTCGAAGCTGTTGGCGGCGCAAGGCAGCGATGGCGGCGGATCGGTGTTCAACGGTCTGATCGGCGGCAAATTGTGGGATGTGCAGGCGGGCGTGAAGGCCAGCTATGTCGAGCGCGGCAATGATGCCTATCGCGCCTATTTCGATTGGGTGCCGCGCGGCACGTTCAGCGTCGCGTACCTGATGCGCCTCAACACGCCGGGCCGCTACAATCTGCCGCCGACGCATGTCGAGGCGATGTACGCACCGGCTATTCACGCCAGCGTGCCGAATGCGCCGGTCACGATTTCGGCGCAATAAGGTGATGCGGCATAGCAGGCCCAAGCCCTCACCCTCCCCACCGCCTTCGGCGGCGGGCCCCTTCCCTCTCCCGCCAGCGGGAGAGGGAGGGAGCGCCGTCAGGCGCGGAAGGGTGAGGGCGGTAACGCACTGATCGCTATGTCGCGGCGGCCAGATTTCCAACGACTTGCGAGATTGATTCGTACGTCGCTGGCCAATCTCCTCCAATGGGGCGACCGTGCCTGGCTGGCGCTCACCTCGCGCAACGGGCTGATCGGCGTCGCCATTGCCGCGTTGGTTGGTCTCGCCGCCGCCGCCGATTATGCAACGCTCCCCCCGCCAATGCCGGGCTATGCCGAGGCGCGTCACGCTTTCCAGCCATCCGAAGCCTGGCTTTATGATCGCAATGGCCGCTTGATCGACACCGTCCGCGTCAACTTCCACGCCCGCCGCCTGGCCTGGGTGCCGCTCGACCAAGTCGCACCAGTGGTGCCCAACGCGATCATCGCCGCAGAGGACAAGCGCTTCCGCTGGCATGGCGGGGTCGACTGGCTGGGGCTGGCGGGGGCCGCGCGCGACAGGCTGCGCGGGCGTCGCGCGCGCGGGGCGAGCACGCTCAGCATGCAGTTGGCGGGTTACCTTGCCCCCGACCTTGCCCGCCCCGGCACCCGCACGATCTGGGACAAATTCCGCCAGATGCGCGCGGCATGGGCCATCGAACGCGGCTGGAGCAAGGACCAGATCCTCGAAGCCTATCTCAACCTGGCCGGTTATCGCGGCGAGGAGCAGGGGATTGGCGCCGCCGCGCTCGGCTTGTTCGGCAAGACGCCCGATGCACTGTCCGCCGACGACGCGTTGCTGCTCGCCGCCTTGCTGCCCGATCCCAATGCCAAACCCGATCAACTCGCGCGCCGCGCCTGCCGGCTGGCAAAGGCGGCGGACTGCGCCCGTTTCAATGCGCCGGCCTTTGCCATGGTCGGCCCGGCGCGCAGCCTGGCGCTTGACCCCGGCCTGGCGCCGCACCTTGCGCAACGCTTGCTCACCCAGCCCGGCATGCGCGTCACCACCACGCTTGACGCCGATGTCCAGCGCATCGCCACCATCGCGCTCAGCCGCCAGCTGGGCGGGCTAGGGCCATCGCGGGCGCGCGATGGCGCGGTGGTCGTCGTCGACAATGCCAGCGGCGACGTGCTTGCTTATGTCGGCGGGGTGCGCGGCGCCTCAACCGCGCCCGATGTCGATGGTGCTTCGGCCTATCGTCAGGCGGGGTCGACGCTGAAGCCCTTCCTCTACGCCCAGGCGATCGAGAAGGGCTATGTCACCCCCGCTTCGATCCTCGATGACTCACCGGTCCAGCTCGACACCGCCTCGGGCCTTTATGTCCCGCAAAATTACGACAAGGGGTTTAAGGGGCCGGTTTCGGTGCGCAGCGCGCTGGGGGGGTCGCTCAACGTGCCGGCGGTGCGCACCTTGCTGCTCGTCGGCGTGCAGAGCTTTCGTGATCGGTTGTGGGACAGCGGCTATCGTGGCCTGGTCGAGGATGGCGATTATTACGGCTATTCGCTGGCGCTCGGCTCGGCGGACGTCACGTTGATGGAGCAGGTCGCCGCTTATCGCAGCCTGGCGCTGGGCGGGCGCTGGGCGCCGCTCAGGCTTACCAGCCGCGATCCGTCGGATCCGCCGCGCGCCATCACCACGCCTGCGGCTGCCTGGCTGGTTGCCGACATGATCGCCGATCCCAATGCCCGCGTCGCCACCTTTGGCCTCGACAATGCGTTGCGCCTGCCCTTTTGGGCAGCGGTCAAGACCGGCACGTCAAAGGCGATGCGCGACAATTGGTGCATCGGCTTCACGCCGCGCTACACCGTTGGCGTCTGGGTCGGCAATCTGGAGGGCGACCCGATGCGCGCCGTTTCCGGCACCAGCGGCGCTGCGCCGGTGTGGCGCGATGTGATGCTGGCGCTGGGCGCGCGGGGAGCCGCCGCGCCCATGCCAATGCCGGCGGGAATCGAAACCCGCCGCATCGCCTTTGCCAACGCCATCGAACAGCCGCGCACCGAATATTTTCTGCGCGGCACCGGCCAGGCGCAAGTCGCCTTCGCGCCTGCCGAAGCCCGCCGCCCGCATATCACCAGCCCGGTATCGGGCAGCGTTTATGCGATTGATCCCGACATCCCGATCAAGAACCAGGCGATGGCGATCGAAACCTCGGGCGATGTCGCCACGCATCGGCTGCGGCTTGACCGGCGCGATCTGGGCGCGGCGGATACCCACCCGATGATGATGACTGGCCCCGGCCGCCATCAGCTGCAACTTGTCGATGTCGCGGGAAAAGTGGTCGATCAGGTCGTTTTCACGATGCGCTGATCGCGTCTTTCACGGTCTGTGCATTTCGATGAAATGCCGTCACTCCCGCGAAGGCGAGAGTCCATTGGGGCCAACGACAGCATATGACGTCGATAGACCAGCCCGAATGGATTCCCGCCTGCGCGGGAATGACGGTCCGGTCTTGATCTGGCGAACGCCCGCTCCCATTACAGCTGAGCGCTGAGCAGTTCCTTCAGCGGCGTCGCCGTATCCGCCAGCCGGTCGGGCGCCACTTCGGCCGCCGCCAGCACCAGTGCGCGACCCTGCGCATAATCGCGCACGACATTGACGCAATCGAGCGCGATGACGTGGCCGTGTTTCAGGTAAATCACTGAAAAGGCGCGGTTCGCGGGATTGCCGCGCAAAACGACAGCGTCATGCCCGTGCGACAAGCCGATGGTCTGCAGCTTCAGGTCATATTGGTTCGACCAGAACCACGGCACCGCGTCATACGCCGCCGTACCACCGGCGATCGTCTCCGCGACGACATTGGCCATATCATTGGCGTTCTGGACCGATTCCAGCCGGATCCAGTCACCATCGGCAAAGCGGTTGCGGTGCTCGGCACAATCGCCGATCGCGAAAATGTCGGCCAGGCTGGTGCGGCACTGCGCATCGACCCGCACGCCATTGCCGCTGTCGGCGCCCGCCGCGATCAACGGCGCGACTTCGGGCGCGATGCCGATGCCGGTGATGACGATTTGGGCAGCCAGCGCTTCGCCTGTCGCGAGCTGTACGCCGGTGACCGCGCCGTCCGCGCCGATAATCGCCGCCAGCGCCGCGTTGAGGCGGATATCGACGCCATGCGCCCGATGTTCGGCCTCGTAAAAGCGCGACAGTGGCTCACCGGCAACGCGTGCCAACACCCGGTCGAGCGTCTCGACCAGGGTTACACGCTTACCGAATTTGGTCAGCGCTGCGGCCGCCTCCAGCCCGATATAGCCGCCGCCAATCACCACCGCGTCCGTAACGCCGGGCAGCTCGGCGATCAGCCGGTCGACATCGGCGCGGGTGCGGATGGTGTGGATGCCGGCGAGATCATGCCCATCGCAGCTCAGCCGCCGCGCGCTGCCGCCCGCCGCCCAGATCAACTGGCCAAAGCCGATCGTCGCGCCCGCCGTCGTCGTCACCTGATGCGCGGCGGGATCGATCGCCGTCACGCGCTGCCCCAGCAGCATGGTGACGCCGCGTTCCGCCCATAATTCCGCCGGGCGGATCAGCATCCGCTCCCATGGCTTGTCGCCGGCGAGATATTCCTTTGATAAGGGCGGCCGCTCATAAGGCAGCTCGGACTCTTCGGTGATGATCGCGATCGAGCCAGCGACCTTGCGCTGCGTGAGCGCGAGCGCCGCCTGCGCCCCGCCATGGCCGCCGCCGACGATCAGAATGTCGTAATGGCTCATGCCGTCAGCCGTGCCGCGTGCCAGCGGAGATGATCGGCCATGAAGCTCGAGATGAAATAATAGCTATGGTCATAGCCTGGCTGCATCCTGAGGGTGAGGGGAATGCCCGCCTCGGCGCAGGCACGCGCCAAAAGATCGGGCTTCAGCTGTTCGGCCAGAAAACTGTCCGCCTCGCCCTGATCGACTAATAGCTCGGGCAGCCGCGCGCCATCCTCGATCAGCGCGACGGCGTCATAACGGCGCCATGTCGCATGATCGGCGCCCAGATAGGCGGTCAGCGCCTTTGCTCCCCAGGGCACTTGGGCGGGCGCGACAATCGGCGCAAAGGCCGACACGCTCCTGAACCGGGCGGGATTGCGCAGCGCCACTGTCAGCGCGCCATGCCCGCCCATGGAGTGGCCCATGATCGCCTGACGCGCCATATCGACGGGGAAGTGGGCGGCGATCAGCGCGGGCAAGTCCGCCTCAACATAGCTTTGCATCTGGAAATGCGGCGCCCAGGGCGATTGCGTTGCATCGACGTAAAAGCCTGCGCCTTGCCCCAGATCATAAGCCGCATCGTCGGCCACGCCATCGCCGCGCGGCGACGTGTCGGGCGCGACGAAGATCAGCCCCAGCGCGGCACAGGCGGCGCGATACTCGCCCTTTTCGGTCACATTGGCGTGGGTGCAGGTCAGGCCGGAAAGATACCAGACGACCGGCAATGTCGCGCCCGGCGCGTGATCGGGCACAAAGACGGAGTACACCATGTCGGTGCCCGTCGCGGTGGAGGCGTGACGGTAAACACCCTGAGTGCCTCCATGCGCGCGTGTGGTGGAGACTGTTTCCATGACCGATGCCCTTAGCCACCCTCACCCTTCCGTGCCTTCGGCGCTCCCTCCCTCTCCCGACGGGAGAGGGAAGGGGCCCGCCGCCGGAGGCGGTGGGAAGGGTGAGGGCTGTTAGTAAACCACGACGCTCCTGATGCTTTCGCCCGCGTGCATCAGGTCAAAGCCCTTGTTGATCTCATCCAGGGTCAGGACATGGGTGATCATCGGGTCGATCGCGATCTTGCCCTGCATATACCAGTCGACGATCTTGGGAACGTCGGTGCGGCCCTTGGCGCCACCAAAAGCGGTGCCGCGCCAGTTGCGCCCGGTGACGAGCTGGAAGGGGCGGGTGCTGATTTCCTTGCCGGCTTCCGCCACGCCGATGATGATGCTGGTGCCCCAGCCGCGATGACAGCATTCGAGCGCGGTGCGCATCACCTCGGTATTGCCCGTGGCATCAAAGGTGAAATCGGCGCCACCATCGGTCATCGCCACCACCTTGGCGACGATATCCTCGCGGCTCATCCCCTTGGTGTTGAGGAAATCGGTCATGCCGAACTGGCGGCCCCAGGCTTCACGGTCGGGGTTGATGTCGATGCCGATGATCTTGCCCGCGCCCGCCAGCCGCGCGCCCTGAATGACATTCAGACCAATGCCGCCAAGCCCGAAAACAACGACGCTGTCGCCGACCTGCACCTTGGCGGTGTTGACCACCGCGCCGACGCCCGTCGTCACGCCGCACCCGATATAACAGCTGGTGCGAAACGGCGCGTCCTCCCGGATTTTCGCAACCGCAATCTCGGGCAGCACGGTGAAGTTTGAGAAGGTCGAGCAGCCCATATAGTGAAAGATCGGCGCGCCCCGATAGCTGAAGCGGCTGGTGCCGTCGGGCATCAGCCCCTTGCCCTGGGTGCTGCGGATCGCGGTGCAGAGGTTGGTCTTGCCGCTCAGGCACGACTTACACTGGCGGCATTCGGGCGTGTAGAGCGGGATGACATGGTCGTCGGGCTTTACGCTGGTGACGCCCGCGCCCACCTCGCGGACGATGCCGGCCCCTTCATGCCCCAGAATTGAGGGGAAAATCCCCTCGCTGTCCAACCCGTCAAGCGTATAGGCATCGGTATGGCAAATGCCCGTCGCCATAATCTCGACGAGCACTTCGCCCGCTTTGGGGCCCGCCAGATCGACCTCGACGATCTCCAGCGGCTTTTTCGCTTCAAACGCGACAGCGGCGCGGGTTTTCATCGGGCATCCTCCAGCGACAATAGGGCGAACTATGCTTCGCCCTATGCCCTATCGGGCGCGCTGTGAAGACACGGGCGCGATCAGAATTTCGCGCCCGCGCGGATGCCAATCGTGCGCGGCTGGGTTGGCACGATATAGGGACGCTGCCCGCACGACCCGCATTCCTCAAAGCGCGACAGCTGCCCGCGCTCATCGCCGACATTGCGCGCGAACAATTCGATGTTGAAGCGGGAAAAGTCAAAACCCCAGGCCAGGTCGACGGTGGTGAAGGGGGCCAGGCGCCCCAGTTGCGCTGCGGGATTGATGATGTTGCCCGTCCCGGTCTCGTAAATGGCGGTGCGGATGTCGGACGCGGCGGAGCTCTGGTGGGCGACGTTCAACTGTCCATAGGTTTTGGCAAAGCGTAGCGGCACGGTGTAGCGTGCCGTCCCGCTGATCTTGAACTGCGGAGTGATCGGCAGTCGCGTTCCCGCCGGGGCAGAAATGATATTGCCGTTGCCCGTGTCTGTGCAGCGATAGGTGGGATCATCGAACAGGCAGAGATTCTGCCGCGTCTTGGCATCGGTATAGGCACCCGCCGCGTTCAGCGACAGGCCGCCATTGGTATAGGTCGCATCCGCTTCCACACCGCGAATGCGGGCATTGGGGCCGTTATGGATTTCGGTGAAGCTGTTGGCACCCAGAAACGCGAACTGGAACTTGTCCCAATCCTGCTGATAAATCGCCGCGTTCAGCCGCACTGCCCCGCCGAACAAGGTCGTCTTGGCGCCCAATTCATAGTTGGTCAGCGTATCGGCTTGATAAGGGGCAACGTCGACGCGGCGATTAATGCCGCCG
>JBOFDB010000216.1:0-4818 GCA_051646545.1 Sphingomonas sp. | reverse complement strand
TGTCCGAGCGCACCAGCTTCGCCGAGGCGCTGGCGGCGGAGGGCATCGCGTTTATCGGGCCGCCGATGAATGCGATTGCCGCGATGGGCGACAAGATCGAATCGAAAAAGCTCGCCAAGGCGGCGGGGGTGAATGTCGTGCCCGGCTTTCTGGGCGAAATCGCCGATACCGATGAAGCGGTGACAATCGCCAAGGACATTGGCTTTCCGGTGATGATGAAGGCGTCGGCTGGCGGCGGCGGCAAGGGGATGCGGCTGGCCTATAGCGAACAAGACGTGCGCGAGGGCTTCGAAGCGACCAAGCGCGAGGGGCTGGCCAGCTTCGGCGACGACCGCGTGTTCATCGAAAAATTCATCGAAAGCCCGCGCCATATCGAAATCCAGATATTGGGCGATCAACACGGCAATATCGTTTACCTGAACGAGCGCGAATGCTCGATCCAGCGCCGCCACCAGAAAGTGGTCGAGGAAGCGCCGTCGCCCTTCGTCACGCCCAAAATGCGCGCCGCGATGGGCGAGCAGTGCGTCGCGCTGGCTCGCGCGGTCGGCTATTACAGCGCCGGCACGGTGGAGCTGATCGTCTCGGGCGCGGACACCACGGGCGAAAGCTTCTATTTCCTCGAAATGAACACGCGGCTGCAAGTCGAGCATCCCGTGACCGAGGCGATCACCGGGCTTGATCTGGTCGAGCAGATGATCCGGGTTGCAGCGGGTGAGAAGCTCGGCTTCACCCAGGCGGACGTCGGCATCAACGGCTGGGCGATCGAGAACCGCGTCTATGCGGAAGACCCCTATCGCGGCTTCCTGCCGAGCACCGGGCGGCTGGTGCGGTACAACCCGCCCGAGGCGGGGGAGACGCCTTATGCTTCTCAACCGTCACCCCAGCGAAAGCTGGGGTCTGAGGCAAGCGGCGAGTCGCTCTCGAACCACGAGACCCCAGCTTTCGCTGGGGTGACGGATAAGGGAGACGATGCGCCCTATATCCGTGTCGACGATGGCGTGCGCGAAGGCGGCGAGGTGTCGATCTTCTACGATCCCATGATCGCCAAGCTCATCACCTGGGCGCCAACGCGCGAGGCGGCGATCGATGCGCAGATCGCCGCGCTCGATGCGTTCGAGATTGAGGGGCCGGGCCACAATATCGATTTTCTCTCCGCGCTGATGCAGCATCCGCGCTTCCGCGACGGGCGCCTCACCACCGGCTTTATTGCCGAGGAATATCCGGACGGCTTTCACGGCGCCCCTGCCTCGCCCGATCTGGTCCGCACGCTCGCCGCGATTGCGGGCTTTGCCGCGACTGCCGAGGCGGATCGGGCGCGGCGGATTGAGGGGCAATTGGGCCATCGCCTGCGGCCGCCAGCCGATTGGGTGGTGCGCATTGCCGGCATCGACCATGACGTGTCGCTCAGTGCCGACGAGGTGGTCGTCGATGGCGAGGCGCTTGATCTGAACGCCGAATATACCCCCGGTGACCGGATGATCGAGGCGGAGGTTGATGGCGCGCCGCTCACCCTGCGGATCGCGCGCACCCGCACCGGGTTCAAGCTCACCACGCGCGGCGCCAGCCATGTCGCGCGTGTGCTGCCCGCCCATGTCGCGCCGCACGCCGCTTATCTGATTGACAAGGTGCCGCCCGATTTGTCGCGCTTCCTACTCTGCCCCATGCCGGGGCTGTTGCAGCGCATCGACGTCGCGGTTGGCGACCGGGTCGAGGTGGGCCAACCGCTCGCCGTGGTCGAAGCCATGAAGATGGAAAACATCCTGCGCGCCGAAAAGGCCGGTGAGGTCAAATCGGTCAGCGCCAAGGCGGGGGATAGCCTGCAAGTCGATGCAATAATCCTCGAAATTGGATAGATTAGTTGCATGGTTGCAACGGTTTATAGAGTTAACATCGATTAGCCCTAAAATTGCGCTGGACGGCGCGGGGCGGTTGCGGGCACATCACCCGCAATGTCGCCGCGTCGCCTAAGTCCACTCTATGCCCTGTTGCTGGCCGGTTGCGCGGTGGGCCCCAATTATCATGCGCCGCAGCCGGCGACATTGGGCGTTCCCGCCGCCTATACCCAGCCCGCGCCGACCGGCACGGCCGATAACCTGCCACATTGGTGGGCGAGCTTTAACGATCCGGTGTTGACCGGGATCATCGAGACCGCGCTCAAGCAGAATCTGGACATCGCCCAGGCCGTGGCGCGGTTGCGCCAGGCGCGCGAAACCTATGTTCAGCAGCGCGCGGCGCTGTTCCCCAGCGTCAGCGGAACATCGGGCTATTCGCGCAATTTCAGCCTGCGCGGCCAGACTTTCGGTTCGATTACCAATGCCGGCATCACCAACCAGACCGTGTCGATCGGCGCGGATGCGTCCTATCAGCTCGATATTTTCGGCGGCAACCGCCGCGCCAGCGAAGCCGCGCGCCGCAGTTACGAATCGAGCGGGTTCAGCCTGGCGCGCGTCCAGGCCAGCATCGCGTCGGAAGTGGCGCGCAACTATATTCTGGCGCGCGCCGCGCAGGCCAGCGTCGCCATCGCGCAGGGCAGCGTCGCGATCCAGAACGAGAATCTGGAGATTGCCGGTTATCGCGCGCAAGCCGGGCTGGTGTCGCAACTCGATGCCGAACAGGCCCGTGCCCAGCGCGCGCAGACGGCGGCGCAGGTGCCCAGCCTGCAGGCGCAGTTTGAGCAGGCGTCAAACACGCTGGGTGTGCTGACCGGGCAGGCGCCGGGGGCGTTGCGCGATCAGCTGGTGAACGTCGCGCCGATCCCCCGCGGGCCGGACTCGGTGCCGACTGGCATCCCCGGCGACGTCATCCGCTTGCGTCCTGACGTGCGGGCGGCGGAACGGACGCTGGCCGCCGCCACCGCCAATATCGGCGTCGCGCAGGCGCAGCTTTACCCGCAATTTTCGATCGGCGGCAGCGTCAGCTCGAACGCCAATACCATCTCGACCCTGACCGACATCGTGACGGGGCGTGTGTTCGCCAATATCGCCCAGACCATCTTTGATGCCGGGCGCAGCAAATCGGTGGTGCGCGCGCGGCGCGCGGCAGCGGAACAGGCGTTTGCCGCCTATAAGTCGACGGTGTTGACCGCGCTGCAGGATGTCGAAAATGGCCTAGTCGCGCTGCACACCGCGCAGGCGCGCCAGCGCGAACTGGCGATTGCGGTTGATGCCGCGACCAACGCCGCCCAGCTTGCCCGCACGCAATATCGCGCCGGCCTTACCGACATCACCACGCTCAACAATGCCGAGGCGCAGCTTTTGTCGGCGCAAAGCAGCCTGATCGGCGCCAAGTCGGACGAGGCGCAGGCGCTGGTGCAGCTCTACCTGGCGCTGGGCGGTGGCTGGGACGCCGCCGCCCCCGCCCCAACCGCCGTGCCGTTGCGGCATGGTGACGGCCAGCCGGGCCATTGACAGGGACGATCATGGCAGACGCAAACGCTTCCAATCTTGACGATTTCCTGGGTGTGAAGCCGCGCCCGGCGTGGCGGCGTTACCTGAAATGGGGGGCGATTGCGCTGGGCGTGGTCTTGCTGCTGCTCGTGGCGCAGCGGTTTTTTTCGGGCGGCGCCAAGCCCGAATATGCAACCGCGCCGGTTGAGCGTGGCAATCTGACGGTCACTGTCTCGGCAACAGGCAAGCTCGCGCCGACCAATCAGGTCACCGTCGGCTCGGAATTGTCGGGCCTTGTCACCAAGGTGCTGGTCGACGTTAATGATCACGTCACCAAGGGCCAGCCGCTCGCGATTGTCGATCCGTCGCGCTTCCGCGATGCGGTCAACCAGTCGCAGGCCGCACTCAACGCCAATGTCGCCGCCGTGGCCCAGGCGCGCGCGACGCTGGCCCAGTCCAAGGCGACGCTGGCCCGGTATGAGGCGGTCAGCAAATTGTCGGGCGGTCGCGTTCCCGCCAAGACCGAAATGGACCAGGCCATCGCCGATGCGGCGCGTGCGGCCGCCAATCTGCGCGCGGCAGAAGCCAATGTCGGCTCGGCCCAGGCGGCGCTGTCGTCCAACGTCACCCAGCTCAAGAAAGCGGTGATCTATTCGCCGGTGAACGGTGTTGTCCTGGCGCGCCAGATCGAGCCGGGGCAGACGGTCGCGGCGTCGTTCAACACGCCGACCCTGTTCGTCATCGCCGAAGATCTGTCGAAGATGAAGCTTGAGGTGCAGATTGACGAAGCCGATGTCGGCGATGTGCGCGAAGGCCAGCAGGCCAGCTTTACCGTCGATGCTTTCCCGGGCGCGCAGTTCCCGGCACAGATCACGCGGGTCGATCTTGGCTCCAACCTGTCCGCGCAAAATGCCAGCAGCACAACGAGCAGCACCACCTCGCAGCAGGTTGTCTCTTATGGGGCGACGCTGTCGGTGGAAAACCCCAATTTGCAGCTCCGCCCGGGCATGACCGCGACGGCGGAGATCACCACGATTTCAAAGAATAACGTCGTGCTCGTGCCCAATGCCGCTTTCCGTTTCAAACCGACCGATACCAGCCAGGGCGGCGGCATCGCCTCGGCCTTCGGGCCGCCGCGCTTGCGGCGCGATCAGGTGCGGGGCGCCAAGGTTGGCCGCCGCGCGCAGCAACAGCTTTACATCCAGCAGGATGACGGCACGCTGAAGCAACTCACCGTCACCACCGGCGACACCAACGGCACGATGACCGAAGTGTTGTCGGGTGAGGTCAAGCCCGGCATGAAGGTCGTGACCGGTGAACTCGCCAAGGACAAGGGCGGCAAGCGCTCGGGCGGCGGCTCGGGTGGTGGCCAGCGGCGCGGTGGTTGACGCTGCCGCCCCGCTCATCGCGCTGCGTGGGGTCACCAAGACCT
>JBOFDB010000406.1:0-1122 GCA_051646545.1 Sphingomonas sp. | reverse complement strand
CGATATCGTGGACGCGGATGGCAAAGCGGTCGGCAAGGTGGGCAGCGGCGAGCCGGCCGAAAGCGCCGAAACCGATTATTCCTAGATTTTTCATGGTGTCGAATCCAGCCGTACCGCATCGTTGAGCGCGTTGAGCGCGGCGTGAACGCGCGTTTCCGCCTCCCCGCGCGGCAGCCCGGCGGGGATCACGTCCCCGATGCGATAGCGGATGGTGCCCGGCCAGCGGATCCAGCCGGGGCGCGGGCCGACATGGCCGGAAGCGACTGCCACTGGCACGACATCAAGCCCCAGCAGCTTGTAAAGCCCGGCAAAACCAGCGCGGATATCCGGCGTCTCCCCCGGCGCCACCCGCGTTCCCTCCGGAAACAGCACCAGCGGTCGCCCTTCGCTGCGCGCCGTTTGCGCTTCGCCCAACATATGGCGGAGCGCCGCCGCACCGCCGCTGCGGTCAATCGCGATCAGACCATAATGCCGCGCCAGCGTGCCCCACAGTGGAATGCCGAACAGCTCGCGCTTGGCAAAGGCCACCGGGCGGTCGAGCAGCAGCATGATGTCGATGGTTTCAAACATCGCCTCATGCTTCATCACCACCAAAGCGGGATCAGCGGGCATCGCCCCTTCGACGATGACCTGTTGCCGCAGGATGACGCGGCCCGTCCAGCGTTGCCACCACGCCCACCAGCGCGGGGTGATCCTGAGCCAACGCTCAGCGATAAACAGCGAACCGAGCGCAATCAGCACGATCAGCAGCGAGCCCAGAAAGAACGCCGGCACCCACAGGATGGTCCGCAGTCCAGCGATCAGAGTCGCCGTAGTGCCACGCGTCGGCAATGCAGCGCCTTCGGTCACAGCCCGATCCATGAGCCAATCCAGCGCAATACCAGCTTGTTATATTCAAACCATAAAGTGCTGAGCGACGGGCGCGACGGCACGGCGTCAGTCAGGATGATCACATCGTCGCCGAACACCCGGCCCAGTTCGTAGCGCGAGCGGCGCATGTGCCAGTCGGTGGTCACCAGCCGGATCGAGCGATAGCCGCGCCGTTCGACCCAGCGTGCGACTTCGGTGGCGTTGGTGCGGGTATCCACCGCTTCACGGCCCAGCGCGACACAGCAATCGAAC
>JBOFDB010000009.1:0-1495 GCA_051646545.1 Sphingomonas sp. | reverse complement strand
AATAATCTTATTTCAATTTCGTTGAGACACTCGACCGAATCTGTTGAATGATATCGTGCCCAAGCGGACGGCGGCTGGTTGCGGAACCAGGTAAATTGACGCTTGGCATATTGGTGGGTGGCAAGCGTAATGGCGGCGGCGGTCTGGTCGGCGGATGCCATGCCCGCGATCATCGCCGAGATTTCGCGAACGCCGATCGCGCGTAGTATGGGGGCTTGCGGGGCAATATCGGGCCGGGCGAGCAATGCCCTGACTTCCTCTATCGCGCCGTTTTTCAGCATCGCATCGACGCGCGCTGCAATCCGCGCGTCGAGCCAGTTGCGCGGCGGCAGCAACACGGTCGCGACGATGCGCACGCGGTCGGCGATGCCGCCAACGCGATCCGCCCGCCAAGCCGCGATGGAGCGACCGGTCGATCGCACCACCTCCAGCGCGCGGGCGACGCGTGTGGTGTCGGCGGGATTGAGCGTCGCGGCGTGCGCCGGGTCGAATTGGACCAGCGCGGCATAGGCATCGCGCACCGCCATTGCCCGCGTTTCAGCGCGGATCGCCGGGTCGATGTCGGGCACGGGCGCGATGCCGTCGATCAGCGTTCGCAGATAAAGCCCGGTACCGCCGACCAGGATGGGCAGGCGGCCTGTAGCATGCGCCTGCGCAATCGCCTGTTTCGCCTCGCCAGCCCATCGCGCCGCGGAATAGCCCGCATCCGCACCGTCGACATGGCCGAACAGTCGGTGGGGCGCGCGCGCCTCGTCGTCCGGGGATGGCCGTGCGCTCACGACGCGCAGGTCGGCATAGACCTGGCTTGCATCGGCGTTGATCACGGTGCCGCCCAGCCGCTCGGCCAGCGCCAGCGCGATGGCCGACTTGCCGCTGGCAGTCGGGCCTGCCAAGACCGCGACGACGGGCAGATCGGAAGGGACGGACGTGTTCATCGCGACGCTGATAGCAGCGAATGGCCTGGCTGCGGGCCAAATATCGGAAGCGATGGATCGGCTGGCGGCGGCGGGCTGCGCGCCGTCGGCGCATGGCTGGCTTGATGACAATCACGCGGCTGACCTGTTGTTCGGGCTGGGGCCGGATCAGGCGCGGGCAGCGCTGGAGGGGGCGTTTGCCGGGGTCGACGTCGTCGTCCAATCCGCGATCACCCGGCCCAAATCGCTGCTCATCGCGGACATGGATTCAACCATGATCACGGTCGAATGCATTGACGAGCTTGCCGATTATGCTGGCATCAGGCCGCAGATTGCCGAGATTACCGATCGTGCCATGCGCGGCGAACTGGATTTTGCCGAGGCGCTCGATGCGCGGGTGGCGTTGCTGAAAGGCCTTGATGAGAGCGTGATTGAGCGGTGCCTGGCCGAGCGCGTCCGCATCATGCCCGGCGCGATCCCGCTGGTGCGCACCATGCGGGCCAGGGGCGCGCAGACGATATTGGTCTCGGGCGGCTTCACCCGCTTTGCTGAGCCGGTCGCCCGGCAGATCGGCTTTGATC
>JBOFDB010000371.1:0-3039 GCA_051646545.1 Sphingomonas sp. | reverse complement strand
ATCGTGCCGAGCAGATAGGCGTCGCCTTCGCCAAGATGCGCGGCGAGCCGATACCGCGCCCGCAACAGCCCGGCGACTTCAACCGGATAGTCTTTTGCGAAGCGCTGGTTGCGATGGCGCCCGGAGAAAAGCGTGCCATAGGCGCCGCGATAATCACCCTCGACAAACTGGTTTTCCGCATGCGCGAGCGTCGCGGCAATGTCTTCCTTGGGCGGGCAATGCCGGGCGATGCATTCCTGCAGTTTCCGACGCGAATCGGACAAGCGAACGCTCGTCACGACAATCGGCGCGTCGCCGGCTTTCGAATTGGCGACGGGGGCTGAACGATCATCGGGCGTTACGGCGGCAGCGGGAGCGCCAAGCATCAAAGCGGTGAGCGGCAGGAACAGCATCATCTTGCTCCTTGTTAACTGCAAATTCTACACAATTCGCAGGAGCATAGAGATTATGCCTCGCGCCGGGGCTTGGCAATCGACAAACGTTCCATTTCGGCGCGATAGCGTGCCCTGGACGTGCCGGGGGCAGGCCCGTGGACAGCGCCCTAAGCGTCGATTGCGTCTTCCTCCACGCGCGCGGCGTTTTCCTGGATGAAGGCGAAGCGGTGGGCGGGGTTGTTGCCCATCAGCCGCTCGACCAGGTCTTTTACGCCCTGCCGCTCCTCATATTCCTGGGGCAGCGTGATGCGGATCAGGCTGCGGCTGGCGGGCGCCATGGTGGTTTCGCGCAGCTGGCCCGGGTTCATTTCGCCCAGCCCCTTGAAGCGGCCGACCTCGACCTTCTTGCCCTTGAACTCGGTCGCTTCCAGCTCGGCGCGGTGGGCGTCGTCGCGGGCATAAAGCGATTTGGTGCCCGCAGTCAGCCGATAGAGCGGCGGCTGGGCGAGATAGAGGTGCCCCTGGCGGACAATGTCGGGCATCTCCTGGAAGAAGAAGGTCATCAGCAGGGTCGCGATGTGCGCGCCGTCGACATCGGCGTCGGTCATGATGATGACGCGGTCATAGCGCAGGTTCGCCGGGTCGCAATCCTTGCGCGTGCCGCAGCCGAGCGCCTGGATCAGGTCGGCGATTTCCTGGTTCGCCAATATCTTGGCGCTGGTCGCCGAAGCGACGTTCAGGATTTTGCCGCGAATGGGCAGGATCGCCTGGGTCTTGCGGTCGCGCGCCTGTTTGGCCGATCCGCCGGCGCTGTCGCCTTCGACGATAAACAGCTCGGTGCCCTCAGGGCTGTCGGTCGAGCAATCGGTGAGCTTGCCGGGCAGGCGCAGCTTGCGCGCGCTGGTTGCGGTCTTGCGCTTGACGTCGCGTTCGGCCTTGCGCGCGAGGCGCTCCTCCATCCGCTCGGTGACGTAACCGAGCAGCGCTTTGCCGCGCTCCATATTGTCCGACAGGAAATGGTCGAAATGGTCGCGGATGGCGCGCTCGACGAGCGTCGCGGCTTCGGGGCTGGTCAGGCGATCCTTGGTCTGGCTCTGGAATTGCGGATCGCGGATGAACACGCTGAGCATCAGCTCGCTGCCGGTCATCACGTCTTCGGCGGCAATGTCCTTGGCCTTTTTCTGGCCGACCAGATCGCCAAAGGCGCGGATGCCCTTGACGAGCGCGGCGCGCAGGCCGGCTTCATGGGTGCCGCCATCCGGGGTGGGGATGGTGTTGCAATACCAGCTATAGCTGCCATCCGACCAGAGCGGCCACGCGACCGCCCATTCGACGCGGCCCTGGCTATCGGGAAACTCCTGCGATCCCGAGAAAAAGTCCGCCGTCGCGCAGTCGCGGCCACCGAGTTGCTCGCGCAGATGGTCGGCCAGGCCGCCGGGGAATTGGAACACCGCTTCGCCGGGCACCTCGCCATCGGCAATCAACTCCGCCGCGCATTTCCAGCGGATTTCGACGCCGGCGAACAGATAGGCCTTGGACCGCGCCAGCTTGTAAAGCCGGGCGGGCTTGAAATGCATTTCCGGCCCGAAAATCTCGGTGTCGGGCACGAAGCTGACCGATGTGCCGCGCCGATTGGGCGTGCCGCCCAAATGTTCGAGCGGGCCGAGCGTCACCCCGCGCGAGAATTTCTGGCGGTACAGCTCGCGATTGCGCGCGACTTCTACCACCGTGTCTGAAGACAGCGCGTTAACCACGCTGACGCCAACACCGTGCAGGCCGCCCGAGGTCGCATAGGCCTTGCCAGTGAATTTGCCGCCGGAATGGAGCGTAGAAAGAATGACTTCCAGCGCGCTCTTGCCAGGAAATTTCGGGTGCGGATCGACCGGGATGCCACGGCCATTATCGGTGATGGTCAGGCGATTGCCCGGCTCCAGCGTCATTTCGATCCGCGTCGCGTGCCCCGCCACCGCCTCGTCCATCGCGTTGTCGAGCACCTCGGCGGCGAGGTGGTGCATCGCGCGCTCATCGGTGCCGCCGACATACATGCCGGGACGGCGACGCACCGGTTCCAGTCCCTCAAGCACCTCGATCGCGCTGGCATCATAATCGCCACTGGGCTTGGGCGTGGCATCGAACAGATCGTCGGACATGGTCGGGCTATAGGGTGCGGCGAGTCGCGGGCGCAAGATGCGCCCGAACCCGGCTGTGGATGGTTGGGCGCGCAGCGTCGCGCGCCGCTCGCTTATGATTGCCTCAGCGCACCCGCGGCCCGCCAAAGGGCAGCGGCGGCGGCGGGCGGCGATCGCGACGCGGCAGCTGCGCCTGATAGGCATGGCCGCAATGATCGACGCAATAGGGGAAGCCGGGATTCACTTTCTCGCCGCAGAAGTGAAAATCGGGCTCGCCGGGGTGGCCGATCGGCCATTTGCAGATGCGGTCGTTCAGGTCGAGCAGCGACGTTTTGCCGGCAATCTCGGGCGAGGGCTTGGCGGGGACGAGCCGGCGCGGCGGCGCGGGCGCGACGGGGGCCTGTTGCTCGCCCGGGGCCTGACGGACAAAGCCGCCCGGGCCAACCGAGCGTAGAATGACGGTCGGCGCCGCATCGCTTGCGGGCGCCGGGGCGGGCGCGGCGGCGGCCGGAGCCGGTTCGGCCACGGGGCGGGGC
>JBOFDB010000028.1:0-2442 GCA_051646545.1 Sphingomonas sp. | reverse complement strand
GTCCCGGCTTGCACCGGGACGGCCCTTCCCTCGCTACGCCACCCGAGGGATCAGCTTGGCGATCAGAGGCGGTTGATGGCGCCCTTTATGTCGCCAACCGCCTTTTGCGCCTTGCCTTTCAGCTCTTGCCCGGCGCCTTCCGCGCGGACATCGGGGTCTGCGCTGTCCTGCTTCATCTTGCCGATGGCGCTGTTGACGCTGCCTTTGATCTTGTCGGTGAGTTCGCCCATGGCTGTGCTCCTTTAACGTTGCGACGCCAGGCCAAGGGGGATGCCCGGCGCGCGCATCATCAACGGGTGATCCCCGGCGTCGTTGCCCGAACCGTCGCAGCCCAGCACCATTTCGCCGCCAAGGGCGACGGGTCAATGGGTAAGCTTCGCCAGGAAGGCGTCCACGGCGTGCCAATAATCCGCCGCGCCGGCGGCATTACGGTCAGAGCGGAGCGCGCTTGCGCCGTGAATGCCGGCACGGGGCGGCACGAACTGCACTTTGGTTGCGGCCGGTGACGCCGCCAGAATGGTCCGCGCCGCCGCAATCTCGTCAGCATCCCTGGCGGAGGTGACGAAAACCGGCACCGTCACTTTTCCTGCCGCCGCTGCCACCAGATGCGGCTGCCAAAGATATTCGCCGGGGGAAAACGCTATGACCGCCGCGACCTTGCCGGGATTGGCGGCGGCGATGCGGAAAACGAGCGCCGCCGAATAGCTGCTGCCCCACAGGATTACTGGCCGTCCTTGCTTGCCCGCCCAATCGAGCGCCGCCTGCAGATCGGCTTCGGCCGCCCGATAATCGGCGCTATGGCCAAGGTGATCGACCGTGGCATTGGGCCCGTAAAGCGTGCCGCCTGATCGTTGATCGATCGCAAGCGCCTCATAGCCCTCCGCCGCCAGTCTGGGCGCGATCGGGTCATATTCATGCCGGCTGGAGCCCGCCTGGTGGAAGAGGAGGATCAGGGCCTTGGGCTTGGCGGCGCGATAATAGGTGCCAAAGATGGACGTGCCGTCGGCCGCAGTCAGCGTCACGTCCTGCGTGGTCGCCACCGTCGCGCTGCCCGGCACGGATGCAGGCGCGGCTTGGTTGGCGGCGGCGCCTTGCTGGCAGGCAGACAGGATCAAAATCGGCGATAGGGCAAGGCTGAAACCGGCAAAGCGCATGGCTAGTCTCCTCCCCCAATCATTCGTAAGGGCCAGGTATTCGGTTACGCTACGTACATCGTCACCCCGGCCTTGTGCCGGGGTCCACCCACAGGCTCGCCGAGCGGCAAGAGGCTCTCATTTATCCCGTGCCGCCCGGTGGATGCCGGAACAAGTCCGGCATGACGATCATGTGCTTCCAGGCGCTCAAATCAACCCCGCCAGCGGGCTCGACGGATCGGCATAGCGGCGCTGGCCCATGCGGCCCGCGCGATAGGCCAGCCGCCCCGCCTCGACCGCTGCCTTCATCGCCGCCGCCATCATGATCGGGTCCTTGGCCTCGGCAATCGCGGTGTTCATCAGCACGCCGTCGCAGCCCAGCTCCATCGCCACCGCCGCGTCCGACGCGGTGCCGACACCGGCATCGACCAGCACCGGCACCCGGGCGCCTTCCACGATCAGCCGGATGGTCACGCGGTTCTGGATGCCCAGCCCCGATCCGATCGGCGCGCCCAGCGGCATGATGGCGACCGCGCCCGCTTCTTCCAGCTGCTTGGCGGCGATGGGATCATCAGTGCAATAGACCATCGGCTTGAAGCCTTCGCGCACCAGCACTTCGGTCGCCTTCAGCGTTTCGCGCATGTCGGGGTAGAGCGTCTTGGCCTCGCCCAGCACTTCGAGCTTTACCAAGTCCCACCCGCCTGCCTCGCGCGCCAGCCGCAAGGTGCGGACGGCGTCGTCAGCGGTGAAGCAGCCGGCGGTGTTGGGAAGGTACGTCACTTTTTTGGGATCGATGAAATCGGTCAGCATCGGCGCCTTGGGGTCGCTGACATTGACGCGCCGCACCGCGACGGTGACGATTTCCGCGCCCGATGCCGCCACCGCCGCCGCATTCTGGGCAAAATCCTTATATTTGCCGGTGCCGACGATCAGGCGTGACCGGAACGTCTTGCCCGCCACGGTCCAGCTGTCATCCGCCACCGCCGTGGCATGGTCGCCACCGCCGACAAAATGCACGATCTCCAGCTCGTCGCCATCCTCGACCGTTACCTGCGCCAGCGTCGATCGCGGCACGATTTCCAGATTACGCTCGACCGCCACTTTCTCCGGCACCAGCCCGAGCTCGGTCGCGAGCTCAGCGATGGTCAGCCCCGCGGCGATGCGGCGATGCTCGCCATTGATGCGGACAGAGATGTTGTGGTCGATGGACATGGCGGTAGAACTCATCATTGCGTTCGGGCTGAGCGACGTCGAAGCCCCGTCTTTTCCCGCAAGCAACGGCCGCCCTTCGACGTCGCTCAGGGCGAAC
>JBOFDB010000309.1:0-2709 GCA_051646545.1 Sphingomonas sp. | reverse complement strand
CTCGTGCTGAACGCGGCCGTTGATGCGTTCACGACCTAATATCTATCTTCTTGGCGTCTTCGTCGCTTTGTGTCAGTCACCCCATCAGAATCACACACGTCACGCCCGGTGCGTTTTCCTCGGGCGTTGCCGTTAAAGGCAGACGGGCGGCGTCGGCTCTTGCCCGATCGAGGATCGCGGTCGGCACGTCTGCGGCGTGATAGACACGGTCCGCCATCGCGAGCAGGCGGGCCTGGCGCAGCGTCAGATCGTCGGGGTCGGGCGAGGTCAACCGTATCATGTGGAGTTCCCTAGTTGGCCCAGGGATATAGTCGTCCAACCAAAAGTTGACGTCAGCGTCGCCGCTGAGCGGATCCAGCTGTCCGCCCGGCGATAGAGCCTCCGCCAACGCTCGGCGGCGATCGCCCGCGTTTGGGAATATCGCTTTGATTTCTTCGCGAGCCAGCCGCAGCGCCGCCGCGAGATCGCCCAGCCCTGCCGGCAACAGGCCTTCCAGCCGCTGGCGCAATGCCGCCGCCAGCCCCGCCGAAGCGCCGCCGGTGCCGATCGCGATGATAACCGGTGATCGATCGATGATCGCGGGCAGGGTGAAGTCGCACTGATCGGGCCGGTCGACGGCATTGACGAGCACGCCGCGCGCTTTCAGCCGCTCGATCGCCGCAAGTGCCTCCGCCGCATCCTCGATCGCAACGATGGCGAGTGTCGCAGCCGCCATTTCGTCGCGCATCACCACCGCGCCCGCGCGTTCCAGCAACCGCCGCTTGGCCTCCGCCGCATCCCCATCGCCGAGCAGGATCATCGGCCGCCCCGCCAGCCGCAGGAACACCGGCAGGCTGTGCAGGCCTAGGCTTTCAGCCATTCGGGAACGCGCTCGGCAGCGATGATCGTCTCGGCGCTGATCCGGTCGGCGACGATGGCATAGCGGTCGCCATCGACCATCACCTCGGGCACCAGCGGGCGGCTATTGTAGGTGGAGGCCATCGTCGCGCCATAGGCCCCGGCGGTGCGGAAGACGGCGAGATCGCCCGAGGCGACCGCGTCGATATCGCGAGCGAGCGCGAAGGTGTCGCCCGTTTCGCATACCGGACCGGCGATGTTGGCGGTCATCCGCGCGCCATTGGGCGCCACGGCGGCGAAATCGTGCCAGGCGTCATACAGCGCGGGCCGCGCCAGATCGTTCATCGCCGCGTCCACGATCACATAAGGATGGGTGACGCCGGGCTTTACCCAGATCACCCGTGTCAGCAACACGCCGGCATTGCCCGCGATCACCCGGCCGGGTTCGAACATCAGCTCGACATCCCAGCCCGCCGTCACTCGCCGCACCATCGCCCCGAACGCGGCGGGGGAAGGCATGTCGTCGCCGGGCTTGTAGGGCACGCCGAGCCCGCCGCCGAGATCTACCCGGTCGATGGTATGGCCGCGCCCGCGCAGCTCGGCGACCAGCGCGCCGACGCGCGTGTATGCCGCTTCCAATGGCGCCAGATCGCCAAGCTGGCTGCCGATATGGATGGCGACGCCGCGCAGGTTCAGGCCGGGCAAGCCCGCCAGCCGATCGAAAATCGCCGGCGCCTCGTGAATCGCGACACCGAACTTGTTTTCGCGTCTGCCGGTCGAAATTTTGGCATGCGTGCCCGCATCGACATCGGGATTGACGCGCAGCACCGCGTCGGCCGTGCCGCCGCCCGCTACCGCCAGCGCGGCAAGCACCTGGCCTTCCTCTTCCAGCTCGAGGTTGAACTGGCCGATGCCGACCGCCAGCCCGCGCGTCAGCTCGGCGCGGGTCTTGCCGACACCGGAAAACACCACGTCGCGCGCCGGAATGCCCGCAGCGAGCGCGCGGGCCAGCTCGCCGCCCGACACGACATCGGCGCCATAGCCTGCGTCAGCGATGACGCGCAGCACGGCGAGATTGGGATTGGCCTTGATCGCATAGGCAAGGTGCAGCCGTTCGATCCCCGCCAGCCCTTCGCGAAACACCCGCGCATGCCGATCAAAGGTGGCGCGCGAATAGACGTAAACCGGCGTGCCGACCTCATCCGCAATGCGGGTCAGCGGCACATCCTCGGCGTGGAGCACGCCGTTGCGGTAAGTGAAATGGTCCATTGTCCGGGCGTGCGATCAGTTGGGCGGCGGCAGATCATAATCGTCGGTGCGCCGTTCCTGCGATCCGGTCAGCACTTCGTCGCTGCGCACCGGTCGCGCGTCGGGCGTGGTGCGGGTCAGCTTATAGGCATCGGGTCGCTCAGTCGCGCCATAGGGAGCGACGGGCAGCTGCGCGCCCTTGCCGGGCTGCAATTCCCGCTGCGCGCCGCACCCGGCGATCAGCATGGGCAGGATCAGCATCACCAATCGCTTCACTGGCCTTCTCCGTCTCGCGCCGCCCGCGCCGCCGCAATCGCCTCGCGAACCCGTGCCGGCGCCGTTCCGCCCGGACTCGTGCGGCTCGCCACCGATGCGCCCACGCTGAGCACGCCATAGACCCGCTCGTCAATCCGGGGATCGATTGCCTGAAGGTCGGCAAGCGGCAGTCGGTCGAGCGCAACGCCCAATTCTTCCGCGCGCTTGACGGCGCGGCCGGTGATGTGGTGCGCTTCGCGAAACGGAATGCCGCCCTCGCGCACCAGCCAGTCGGCCAGGTCGGTCGCGGTGGCGAACCCGGCTTCGGCGGCTGCCCGCAACCGGTCGGTGCGGAAAGTCGCGCTTGCG
>JBOFDB010000425.1:0-1453 GCA_051646545.1 Sphingomonas sp. | reverse complement strand
CGCGGCAGGCCGAGCACGAAGATAGGATCGCGATCGGCCGCGCCCCACCCTTCGCGCGCGGCGAAGAAGCCAGTGGTGCAGACCGCCCGTTGCAGTCGCGTGTTGGTTTCGATGATTTCGGGGCGGTAGCGGCTTTCGGAGCGTTTGAGCGCGTTGCCTGCTTCATAATAGCGCCATGAAGTCGCTGCGTCACCGCGATCCTCAAACGCCTTGCCCAACGCAAAACGGATGTGAATGCGGTCTTCCAGAGCCGTGCCGGGCGCTTCCTCGGCTGACCGCATGGCCGCAATCATCGCCTCGTCGAAGCTGTAGAGTTTCAGATTGGCGAGGCTCCAATAGGCATCGCCAAAATCAGGGCGCAGCCGCGCCGCCTCGCGATAAGCTTCAACCGCTTCGGGCACGCAGCCGACGGTCTTGAGCGCATGACCAAGCCAGAGATGGATATCGGGCGCGGCGGGCACATCAGCCCGCATCGCCCGGTAAAGCTCGATGGCACGGTGATGGTCGCCGAGCCCGACCGCGCAGGTCGCCGCTACCGCGCGATAATCGATATTGGCGGGGTCTAGCGCCAGCAGGCGTTCCGCCTCCCCGCGCGCCGCGACATATTTGTGCCGCTGCACCAGGCACTGGGCGTAATCATAGCGCGCCGCGCGATGATCGGGCACCATCCGGACGACGGCTTCGAGCAATGTTTCGGCATCATCGAGTACGTCGCGCGCCATGCCGATCTTGGCGAGCAGCCGCATTGCTTCCGGATGATCGCCGTTGGCGAGCAGCCAGGCACGGATCATCGCCTCGGCTGGCACCAGATCGCCATCCAGGAACAGCGACGTTGCGGCGACGATGGGGGACGGCAGCGCGCCAAGCGTTTCGACATGCGCCTGCGCAATTGCCGCCTGCGCTTCATCGCCGATAAGTCGGTAAACCCCCGCCAGCATCCGCCAGCTCAGCGGCAGCGCCGGATTGAGATTGACGGCGTGCAGCAATGCCTCGATTGCTGCGGGCGCATCCTTGCGCGCGACGTGGCAAAGCCCGCGTTCCTGATGCATCAGGCTGAAGCGGGGTTGGGTCACCGCCAGCCGGTCGAGCGTCGCCAAGGCCGCGTCGATCTGCCCCACAAAACGCAGGCAATGCGCGCGCAGCAGCAGCAAGTCACGATTGTCGGGATAACCCACCAGCAGCGGGTCGAGTGCGGCCACCACGACCATATGCTCGCCGCAATTCGCTCGCTGGCGCAATTGCGCTACCTCGGCTTCGAGCGTCGTTGGCGGGGCGATTGGCTGGGGCGAATTCATGATCGGCAAATCCGGTCGATCAACAGGAAACGGGCGGCGCATTCAACCCTGTCGCCGCCCGTTCCTTTCCCATGATGCCGCTGCGGGCGCAACGGCATCATCCATCTTCAGAAGTCGACGCCGATCTTCATCCCGTACGTCAGCGGCCGCAGCACGAC
>JBOFDB010000072.1:0-1153 GCA_051646545.1 Sphingomonas sp. | reverse complement strand
GTTCGCGCCAGCACGGTGACGGCATCGGCGATCCCGAGCGAAAAACTGCGGCCGTGACGTCCGCTGGTGGCCACGCCCCGAACCGGGTCGTCAGCCTCGATGGTCATCGCGCGCAGCAGGCCCTGCCGGTCGGGCCGGTCCATCAACCCGACTGTGAAGTGTTCGCCGTCCGCCAGATGAAGCGCGATATCGCCGCCATTGTTGACATAGGCGCGCTGGAGCCGCGCCGCGGCGAGCATAGCGCCAAGAATTTCTTCCGCCACCGAACCAGCGACGGCGGCCATCGGCGTGATGAAGTGATCCGATGCAAACGGCGCCACGGCGGCATGCATGCGACGCGCGACGATGCCGCTCAGCGTGCAACAAACCGGATCGGCCGGCTGGCGCAGTTCAACCAGTTCCGCGCAGAGTTCATCGAGCAGCCCGCCAAAGCGATGCGCCGCGGCCTGATAGGCCGCACTCACGTCGGCGTCGCGGCCTTTCGCCTCGATGACCAGGTCGATCGGACCATCCTGCAAATGCAGCCGCTTGCCGTCAGGCAGAAGCGCGATTTGCGGGAGCCGTTTCATGCGCGCCGTCCCGGAATGTAGGGCAGCGGGCGGGTTTCGGTATTGTCGCTCAGCGACGCCAATGGGCGGACATGGTCCATATGGCCGCCGAGCGCGGCATAGTCGGACAGTTTGAGCGTGAATTCGATCGGCGCCACCAGCGCCGGCGTCGGCACGTAGCCGAAGGCGCCCGCCGGCATCTGGGTAACGTCGACCATGAAGGTGATGCCGCCGCCGGGCCAGACATAGACCGGCGCGCCGCCGCTGGTAACCCGGGTCAGCGCGTCCTTGACCGAGCGCGTCAGCCGCACCGGATTGTCGGTGACCCCGGCGCGCAGCGAGCCGCCGGCGCCGCCCATGAACAGCACGGTGCACAGCGCCGGCTCGCAATTTTCCTGGATGCGCTCGACCGAGAATTTCAGATCGGGCGGCATCTGCTTCTCAATCGGCCGCAGCGCCTCGTCGAGTTCGTAATAGGCCGCGTGCTCGCCCGTGGTCGAGACCATCAGCATGGTGAGCCCGGGCCGCGCTTGCTTCGGATCGAACGGCCCCAACACCGACAGCGGATCGGAAATCTTGGTGCCGCCCCAGCCGGTGCCGGGTTC
>JBOFDB010000065.1:0-3989 GCA_051646545.1 Sphingomonas sp. | reverse complement strand
ACGGAGGCGGAACGGCTGCTCGGCAAGCGGCGCGAGGATCATGCCGCCATTCTGGGCTATGCACCACGCGCTGCGCTGGTCCACCGCAATCATCTGGTGCTGCTTTGAGGCTGGCGATCACTGGCGGCACCGGCTTTGTCGGCAAGCGCCTGATCGATGTCGCGGCCGAGGCAGGGCATCAGGTCACCGCGCTCACCAGGCGCGAGCAAGCCGCGCGGGAGGGCGTCCAATGGGTCGAAGGCGCGCTCGACAACGCTCCAGCGCTTGCCCAATTGGTGACGGGGGCTGATGCGGTGCTCCACGTCGCTGGCGTCGTCAACGCGCCAACGCGCGAGGGCTTTGCGGCGGGCAATATCGACGGCACGCGCGCGATGCTCGCTGCGGCGCAGGCAGCCGGCATCCCACGCTTCGTGCTTGTCAGTTCACTCGCGGCCCGGGCGCCCTCCCTATCAATTTATGGGTGGTCCAAGGCGGAAGCGGAAAAGCTGGTCATCGATTGCCCGCTCGACTGGACGATTATCCGCCCGCCCGCCGTCTATGGACCCGGCGATATGGAGATGCGGGACATTTTTAGCCTGGCATCGCATGGCTGGGCATTGATGCCGCCGCCGGGGCGATTGTCGGTGATTCATGTCGACGATCTGGCGCGGCTGCTATTGGCGGTGGCGGTGCAAGGCCCGACCCGCGCAACCATCGAACCCGATGATGGCACCCCCGGTGGCTGGACGCATCGCGGCTTTGCCCAGGCCATTGGCCGGGCCGTTGGGAAGCGCGTCCGCGTCCTCTCGCTGCCTCGCCCTGCCCTCATGCTGGCCGCCCGTCTCGACACGATGGTCCGGGGAGAAAAGGCCAAGCTGACGCTCGACCGGGCGAGCTATATGTGCCACCCCGATTGGGTGGTGGACCCCGCCAAAACCCCTCCCCCCGCGCTATGGCAACCGGAGGTGCCGACCGCCCAAGGCCTTGCCGAGACGGCGGCATGGTATCGGGCGAACGGGCTGCTATAGAATTGCCGGATTGGCGCCGCATTCTTCTGCCACGCCAGCATGACGACCGACGACAAGGACCAATATGAGCGATCGCGCTGAGACGTATCAAACCGTGACCGGGCTGATTGAGCCGTTCAACAAGAAAGGCGTGCCGCTCACCGACGCGACAACCTTCCAGCACGATCTGGAATGGGACAGCCTGACGGTGCTCGATTTCGTCGCCAACGTGGAAGACGAGTTCGACATCATCATCACGATGAACATGCAGGCGGAAATTGAAACCGTCGGTCAGCTTGTCGATGCCGTCGAAAAGCTGAAGGCCTGAAAATGCAAACCCGATCGTGTCGGGCACCGTCGAGGCAAGGGGCGCATCGCATGGCCCTCGACAATGCACGGGGCGACCGGAAGGGGAAGAATTGACATGACCGATGCCCTCGCCACCGCTGACGCGCTGCCGCTCGATCCGCCCGTTATCGGACCCGAGCCCGATCTGCTGAGCAAATTCGATGGCTTGATCGCGGAACGCCAGGGCTTGATCGATTCGGGCGTGCGCGACCCGTTCGGCATTGTGATGGACGAGGTGAAATCGCCCACCGTTGCGGTCATCCGGGGGCAGGAAACCATCCTGCTTGGCACCTATAATTATATGGGGATGACCTTTGATCCCGATGTGATCCAGGCGGGCAAGGACGCGCTCGATCAGTTCGGCTCGGGCACTAATGGCAGCCGCATGCTGAACGGCACGTTCCGCGACCATGTCGAGGCGGAACAAGCGCTTAAGGAGTTTTACGGCGCCTCGTCCGCCATGGTCTTCTCGACCGGCTATCAGGCTAATCTGGGGATCATCGCAACACTCGCCGGCAAGGGCGAATATGTCATCCTTGACGCCGACAGCCATGCCTCGATCTATGATGGCTGTGCGATGGGCAATGCCGAGATCGTCCGCTTCCGCCACAATTCGGTGGAAGACCTGGACAAGCGGCTCGGCCGCCTGCCCGCCGACGCTGGCAAGCTTGTCGTGCTCGAAGGCGTCTATTCGATGCTGGGCGATGTTGCGCCGCTGAAGGAAATGGTCGCGGTCGCCAAAAATCACGGCGCGATGGTGCTGGTCGACGAAGCGCATTCAATGGGATTTTTCGGTCCCCATGGCCGCGGGGTGTACGAAGATCAGGGCTTGGAAGGGCAAGTCGATTTCATCATCGGCACCTTTTCCAAATCGGTCGGCACCGTCGGCGGCTTCTGCATTTCGAACCACCCGAAATTTGAGGCTGTGCGGATGGCGTGTCGGCCCTATATCTTCACCGCTTCGCTGCCGCCATCGGTCGTCGCTACCGCTGCCACCTCGATCCGCAAGCTGATGCACGCCCACAATAAGCGGGCGCATCTGTGGGAAAATGCCCGGCGGCTGCATGGCGGCCTGAAAGCGATGGGCTTCACGCTTGGTACCGAGACGCCGCAATCGGCAATCATCGCGGTCATCCTCAACGATCAGCAACAGGCCGTCGCGATGTGGGATGCGCTGCTGCGCGCCGGGCTTTACGTGAACATGGCACGACCGCCAGCGACGCCTGCCGGCACTTTCCTGCTGCGCTGCTCGCTTTGCGCCGAGCATACGCCCGATCAGATTAATCGGGTGCTTGGCATGTTCCAGGCGGCGGGGCGCGCCACCGGCGCTATTGCCTGATCGTCTGAACAACAGCTTTCCTTGGCGTATCCCGCGCGTTAGGGTTGGCGCGACATGAACGATGCGGACGGATCGATGTCGATTTCGGCCCGGGACACGGGTTGGCGATCGATCATGCTGGCGATTACCGCGCTGTTGGGCGTGGCGGTATTGATCGGCCTGATCGCGACGCTCAACGAAGCCAATCGCCAGCGCGACCGGGCGCTGCGGCTGCAATCGCACAGTTTTCAGGTAATGATCCTCGTGCGCACGCTCGCCACGACCATGGCCGAGGCGGAAGCCTCATTGGGGCGCTATGTGATCAGCGGTAACGGGGATAAGCAGCTCGGGCAAATCTACAGCGATCAATGGGGCCAGGCGAGCGACCAGATTGATCAGTTGCGCGACCTGACCATCGATAACCGGGCGCAGACCGTCAAAATCGACGCGCTGCGGCGGGCTTATGCCGAGCGTAGTGTCGAGCTCACCAATATCGCCCTCAGCACGCGCTACGCCAAAAATCCGCAAGCGCTCTCGCTCTTTTATCACGCGCGGCAATCGGCGGCGCTGACCCGCATCCGCAGCTTGCTGGAAGACATCATCAATCGCGAACGCGCGCTGCTCGCCGCCCGCACCACCGATGCGATGCATTCGGTCGATAGCCAGAGCCAGGTCGCGCGGGTGCTGATGGGATTTGGTGCCGCCATCGTGCTGGGGGCGATTGCGCTCGGCTGGCTGACGATCGAGGCGCTTGGCCAACGCGCCGTTGCGCGGGCCGAGGCTGATACCGAGCGCGAGCGGTCGCATGAGCTGGAGCGCGCCGTTGCCGCCGCGACCGCCGAGTTGCGCCACGAAGCCGCCGAACGCGCCGCCGCCGTTGAGCAATTGCGGCAAATTCAGAAGATGGAAGCCGTCGGACAGCTTACAGGCGGCATCGCGCATGATTTCAACAATATGCTGGCAGTTGTGCTGGGAGGATTGGAACTTGCACGCCGACGGCTGACCAGCGATGCGCCCGCCGCCCGACATATCGACAACGCGACCGAAGGCGCCAAGCGCGCGATTGCGCTGACGCGCCGCCTGCTCGCCTTTTCACGCGCCGAAGCGTTGCTGCCCGAAGCGATTGAGCCGAGCGGATTGATCGCGGGAATGTCGGATCTGCTCGATCGTACGCTGGGCGGCGCCATTACCGTCGAGCGCCAGTGCGATAATCGCGACTGGGTGATCTGGGCCGATCGTCATCAGCTTGAAAACGCTTTGCTGAACCTCGCCGTCAATGCCCGCGATGCCATGGAGGGACGCGGCACCCTTACCTTTACCACCGGCAACACCGTGCT
>JBOFDB010000178.1:0-2283 GCA_051646545.1 Sphingomonas sp. | reverse complement strand
GCCGCGATCGTCTTTACCGGCAGCTTGCCATCGGCCAGCATTTTTAGCCCGCGCTGCAGCCGCCACTCGGTCAGATACGCCATCGGCGCCATCCCGACCAAGGCGCGGAACCGCTCGGCAAAGCGCGTCCGCGACATGGCGGCATGACCCGCCAGCGCCTCGACCGTCCAGGGCGCGCCGACATCAGCGTGGATCGCGGCGAGCGCGCGACCGAGCTGGGCATCGCTGATCGCGGCGAACAGCGTCGCCAGACGCGGTACCGCCTGCGAGGCCGCCCGCAGGATTTCGATGAACAGCGCCTCGGACAATCGCCCAAAGCTGGCCGCCGCATCCGGATCATCGTTAAAAACCTGACGTTCGACCATCGCCGCCATTTCGTCTAGCAGCGGCATTGCCCGCCGCTTTTCGCGCGAGATGTGAACGATGCTGGGCAAAAGCCCGAGCAGGGGATGATCCGCGCCCTTGGCAAAGGCGAAATGGCCGCAGACCAGCTGGCAGCCCTGTTCATCGCTGTCAGGGCCGAACACGAAGGGGCCATGCCCTTCATAACCGGTACGACACAGCGCGTCGTCGAGTAGGATTTCAGGGGCTTCCCTGCCGCACGTAATAACATGGCTGGCGCCATTGGGAATCAGGACAAGGTCGCCTTCAGCAACATCGGCCTCGGTCCCGTCATCGATCCGCACCAGGCAATCGCCGCGGACCGCCATGTGAAACCGGGCCGCGCGCTCATAGGCAGGCACGCGTATGGCGTAAGGCGTGCGAAAATCCGTCCTGAAATAGACGGCCGTCGTGATCGAAATCGTATCGAGCACGTCTTTCAAGACAATATCCATTTCGTATCCCCCCTTTGTCGCGCGTTTGTCGCAGTGCGCGCAAATGCAAGGCTGCTTAGCGGATCTGGACGGTCTGCCGTGTTTTTGGGCGCCCTGGCAAAGTGGCCTGAGGTCAGGCGCGGATCGGACCGTTCAACCGGCGCCGGCTGGACCGCGCGAGGTCCAGCCGGACTGCCTTTGATACGCTGTACACGTGGCAATTGCCCCTGGTCTTCGGGCGCTGGGTCAAGCGGCAACGCGCCGCCTGCCCCGCGCTATTCCATCATACCGCTCAACCGATCAGGATCTGGGCGGACAAACCGGCAACGGCACCGTAAAGCGCGTGCAGGAAGAACGCCATCCAGACCGGATTGAGCTCGGCGAGATGGGCCGAACCGGCGTGGACGCGGCCAACGACATAATAGTTGAAGAGCCACATCACGATCCCGACCGCGATGCCGGTGGGCACATAGCCCAGCCCCAGCACCGGCGCGAGCGCGACGGTCAGGATGCCGTAAATCGCGGACAGGACCATGTGGAGCGCGACACCGGTCAGCGTCGGCAGGCCAAAGGGCAGAGTCGCGCCAGCCTCTGGCCCGAGCACGATGCCGCCAATGCCGTTGGGCAGCGACCAGAAGCCTTTGCCGATGGCCGCACGGTACACCATGCCGACGCCGGCGATTGCCAAGCCGCCGATGACACCGGCGATGGCGGGAACAACGATGGAAATGGACATTTCAATCACTCCTATAGGGTGTGGCCGGCTCAGGGTTAGCCGGCCACCGGGTGGCAGGGGGTCAGGCCGCGAGCGCGACGTCGACGACCGGGAAGTCGATCGGCGTCTGGGCGACATTGTTGACAAAATTGGTCAGCACATTGTGCGCGACATTGGCGACAACCTCGACGATTTGCGCGTCGCTGAGGCCGGCAAGCCGGGCAGCGGCGAGTTCGCCGTCATTGAGTTGGCCGCGCGCTTCGGTGATGCGACGCGCCAGGGTGGCGATGGCATTGTCGACCGCATCTTCACCCTTGCCGGCACGCGCCGCACGGATGCCTTCGGGCGACAGGCCAGCGCCCTTGCCCAGCAGCGTGTGGGCCGACAGGCAATAATGGCATTCATTGACTTGCGCGGTCGCAAGCGCCACGATTTCGCGCTGCTTGGCGGTGAGCACGCCCTTGGCAAGCTCTCCGGCAAAGGCGAGGTTGGCGTTGAGCACTGCAGGCGACTGAGCGAAAACCTTGAACAGGTTCGGCACCATGCCGATCTGCGCCTTGACGGCATCGAGAGTCGCTTTGGTGTTGGCGTCGACGGCGTCGACATTGACGGGGGTGATACGGGTCATCGATCTATTCCTTGTTGAGCCGTGCGGGTTGCACGCCAGCTTATTCGCGGATTATCCGCGACTATTGGTGCCAATAACTTTGCAGAAAGTGCCATGGACCATTTCGATGCCCTGTTCGGCCAGTT
>JBOFDB010000420.1:0-5231 GCA_051646545.1 Sphingomonas sp. | reverse complement strand
GGGTGACGCCATCGGCGTTCCGCGCCGCCGCCCATGCCAACACCCCGTCGGCAAGGCCATCTGCGAGCCGAGAATAATCGACGGAGCGTTCGCCAATGTCACCGGGGCGCCATAAAAAGCCGCCAAGGCGCCCCGCAATAAGGGGCAGTCATGGCGACGGCCCCGTCCAGGGGACTCCACGATCATGAACTATCCGAAGCAGGCGATGCTGCTGCTGGCAGGCGCGGCGACGTTCACCACGGCAACCCATGCCCACGCCCAGGCGACCGCGCCCGCTGCGGACACGGCGGCCAGCGAGCCGGCCAGCGACGATGCCAATGCCATCGTCGTCACCGCGCAGCGCCGCATCGAAAATACGCTGAAGGTGCCGGTCGCCGTTTCGGTGATCCGCCCGGAGGAGCTGCAGGATTTTCACGCCTCGGGCGCCGACACGCTGCTGTCGCTGTCGGGTCGCGTGCCCAGCCTGTACGTCGAATCGACCACGGGCCGCATCTTTCCCCGCTTCTACATTCGCGGCCTTGGCAATATCGACTTTTACCTCGGCGCGTCGCAGCCCGTCTCGATCATCCAGGATGATGTCGTCGAAGAACATGTCGTGCTGAAGTCGAACCCGGCGTTCGACATCGCGCAGGTCGAGGTGCTGAAGGGGCCGCAAGGGTCGCTGTTCGGCCGCAACACCACCGCCGGCATCGTCAAGTTCGACACCGTCCAGCCCAGCGCAACCTGGCAGGGCCAGGGATCGGTCAGCTATGCGCGCTACAACAGCGTCAACGCCGATGTCGGCGTCGGCGGTCCGATCACGCCGGATGGCAAGCTGAGCTTCCGCCTGTCGGGCCTGTACCAGCATCGCGATAACTGGATCAGCAACACCTATACCGGCCCGTCCGACGACGGCACCGTGCCGGGCCGCAACGTGATCGGTCGGTTCAGCGAGCGCGACGTGCGGTTGCAAGTGCTTGCCAAGCCCAGCGACGTGTTCAGCCTGCGCTTGTCGGGCCATTATCGCGATTACAGCGGCACCGCGTCGATCTTTTATCGCGGGTCGATCATCCCCGGCACCAGCGCCGTGCCGGCAACATTCGACCGTTCGGTCGTCGCCTATGACGAGGCGCGCAACAACCCGCAGGCTTACAAGACCTATGGTGCGTCGCTGAAGGCCGATTATGATTTCGGCATCGCCACCCTGACCTCAATCACGGCGTGGGAACATGCCTCGGGCTATAGCCGCGGCGATACCGATGGCGGCGCGGCGGCGAATTTCGGCGGTGTCGCGCCCAATTACTGCGCGGTGGGCTGCGGCCAGTCGCAGGGCCGCCTGCGCGGTCTCAACCAGTGGACCGAGGAAGTCCGCCTGGCGAGCCCCAATAGCGGCGCGTTCAAATGGCAGATCGGCGGCATCTACTTCGATTCGCGCGACAATACCGAATTTGATCAGCGGTCGTTCTTCCTGACCAGCAATGCGCTGGGCACGACCCCCAACCCCAACAACTTTGTCCTGCTCCACAACATCAACACGAGCTGGGCGGGCTTCGGCCAGGCAAGCTATGACTTCACCGACCGGTTGACGCTGACCGGCGGCATCCGCGTGACCAATGATACCAAGAGCACCAATTTGCTGCTCCACCCCAATTTCGCGACGCTGGCGGTGCCGTTGACGGCGCCCAATTCCTCCTATGCGTGCGGCAATGCCACCTATTGCCGCCTGTCGGACACGCAGCCGAGCTGGGACGTCAGCCTGCTCTACCGGCTGACTCACGATATCAGCCTTTATGCCCGCTATGCCCGCGGCTTCCGCGGTCCGACGGTGCAGGGCCGCTCGGCGGTGTTCGCCTCGGCTTATTCGACCGCGACATCGGAAAAGAACACCAGCTATGAAGCGGGGATCAAAACCTCGCTGCTCGACGACCGGCTGCACTTCAACCTCGCCGGTTTTTATTACAATGTCGACAATATCCAGCTGAACGGGAACGACAGCAACGGCAATGGCGTGTTGTTCAACGGCAACAAGGGCAAGGGCTATGGCGTCGAAGCCGAGCTGGAAGCCCGGCCTGTCAAGAATTTCCACATCAATGCGGGCATCAGCCTGCTCCACACCGAAATCAATGCGCCCAATGTTTATGCGCAGGTCGGTGCGGCGGGCGGCGTATTGTCGGAAACCGTGCTCAACCCGACCATCCGGATCGGCAACAATTATTATGCGCTGATCGACGGCAATCCCTTCCCAAATGCGCCAGATTACAACATCAACGTCAACGCCCGGTACGATCTGCCGCTCGATGACAAAAACAAGCTGTTCATTGCGACCGACTTCAACATTCAGGGCAAAACCAACCTCGTGCTTTATCGTTCGGTCGAATATCAATCGAACGGCAATTACGAGCTGGGCGGCAAGATCGGCTACGCCTTTGGTCGCTATGAAATCGCGGCCTTTGCGCGCAACCTTACCGATCGCAAGAACCTGATCGGGGCGATCGACACGTCGAATTACCGGGCCGGCATCTATAATGACCCCCGCGTTTTCGGCGTTATCGTCAGCGGGTCGTTCCGCTGAGCGAACGGTGCCGATGGGGATGATGGCCGGCGCGGTGGCTGTTGCCGCGCCGGTTACGCCCGCCCCTGCCCTGGCCCTAACGGGCCGCGAAGATCGGGTTCATTCCGGACGGGAATAGGCGTTATCGCGACGCGCCGTCATCCGCCGGACCGATCAAACCGCTAGCTATGCCTCAACGCCCGCCGCCATGGCCGGCACGATGGAGGCAGAAATGGCCAGGTTCGACACCTATAAAGACGCATTCCCCAACGCCAAGCTGACCCGCAAGGCCAATGGCGTGCTTGAGGTGGCGCTGCACAGCAATGGCGGCAAGCTGATCTTCAACGGTCACACCCATGAACAATTTGTCGATCTGTTCCATCAGATCGGGGAAGACCGGGAAAACCGCGTCGTCATCCTGACCGGATCGGGCGACGCCTTCATGGACACCATCGACCCCGAGGGTTTCGATTTCTTCTCGCCCGAAGGCTATGACAAGATCCTGCGCGAAGGCCGCAAGGTGCTGTCAAACATCCTCGACATTGAAGTGCCGATGATTTCCGCGCTGAACGGCCCGGTGCTGCTCCACAGCGAATATGCGTTGTTGACCGATATCATCCTCGCGACGCCCGAAACGGTGTTTCAGGACAAGCCGCATTTCGATTTCGGCATCGTCCCCGGTGACGGCGTCAACCTGTTGTGGCCCGAAGTGATCGGCTCGATCCGCGGCCGCTACTTCATCCTCACGCGCCAGCTGCTCGACGCCGAAACCGCCAAGGAATATGGCGTCGTCAACGAAATCGTCCCCGCCGACCGGCTGCTCAGCCGCGCGCACATCCTCGCTGATCAGCTCGCCGCGCTGCCGCCGCTGACCAGCCGCTATACCCGCATCGCGCTCACCCAGAAGCTGCGCCGCATCATCGACGAAGGCGCGGGCTATGGCCTGGCGCTGGAAGGCATCAGCGCCGCCGATGTGGCGCGCCGGATGGCCGCGCAGAACTAAACTCCCGCTAACGCGCCCACATCCAACCCTGCATCGGCGACATCGTGCTTGCCAACGACAGCAACCGGAGGATTGAACCATGATCAAGATTTACGCCTTTTCGACCCCCAACAGCGTGAAAGTTCCGATCGCGCTTGAGGAAATGGGGCTGGACTATACGCTGGAGCCGATCAACATCCGCCAGGGCGCCCAGAAATCCCCCGACTTTGTCGCGCTCAACGCCAATGGCAAAGTGCCGGTACTGGTCGATGGTGACCTGGTCCTGACCGAAAGCGCCGCGATCCTCATCTACCTCGCCGAAAAGTCCGGCAAGCTGCTGCCCGCATCGGGCGTGGGCCGGGCGCGGGTGTTCGAACAGCTGTTCTTTCACGCCTCGGGCCTGGGGCCGGCGTTCGGCAATGTCGGCTTCTTCCGCAAATTCGCGCCTGAGCCGATCCCGCTTGCCATTGACCGGTTTGGCAACGAGGCGCAGCGGATCATCGCCCTGCTCGACAGCCTGCTCGCGCACCAGCGCTTCGTCGCCGGGGACGAGCTGACCATTGCCGATATCGCCCATTTCGGCTGGCTGTGGCGCCGCCAATTCGCCGAAGTGTCGATCGAGGCGGCGCCAAATGTGCAACGCTATATCGCCGAACTCGAAGCGCGCCCGGGCTTTCAGCGCGGTATCGCGCGGACCACGGCACTGGCGGAAGGCTGAACGATGACGCGCGCCATCGTTGTCACCGGCGCGTCAAAGGGCATTGGTCGCGCGGCGGCCGATGCCCTTGCCCGGTCGGGCTGGCATGTCATCGGCGTCGCCCGCACCGCGCCCGGCGATTTTCCCGGCGACTTTATCGAAGCCGATCTGGGCGATCCCCAAGCCACCATGGCATTGGCCGACCGGATCAAGGCCAAGCCGGATATTCTGGGCATCGTCAACAATGCCGGTGCCGCGCGCGCCGAGGCCTTTGGGGCGATTGATGCGGCGGCATTGCTCGACCTGATGGCATTCAACCTGCGGCCCGCGCTGATCCTTACCCAGGCCTTGCTGCCAGCCATGCAGGCGGCGCGATTTGGGCGCATCATCAACGTCACCAGCCTGGTGACATTGGGCCTGCCAATGCGGACCAGCTATGCCGCATCGAAAGCGGCGCTGGAAAGCATGACGCGAACCATCGCCATCGAACAGGCCGCTTATGGCATCACCGCCAATGCGGTGGCGCCAGGCCCGACCGAGACCGAGCTGTTCCGCAGCAACAATCCGCCAGGCGGTGAAGGCGAGGCGCGGTACAAGGCGCAAGTGCCAATGGGTCGGCTGGGGTCGCCGGCGGAAATCGCGGCGGCGATTGCTTTCCTGGCGTCGGCCGGCGCGGGCTTCATCACTGGCCAGACGCTGTTCGTCGATGGCGGGGCGAGCCTGGGCCGGGGTTGACCCCCGCGCAAAGACCGGGCGAGCAGGGCCTCCCCCGCCCCCTGATCAAGTCGTTACGCTGAGCCGCGCCAGCACGTCCACCACCCGGTCGACTTCGTCGGCCGTGTTGTAGTGGCACAGGCCAATGCGGACCAACCCGCCGCTCGCCGCGACATTCAGCCTGGCGATCGGCTCAATCGCGTAAAAATGCCCCGACCAGGCAAAGACGCCCTGATCGGCAAGGTGTTGCGCCACCGCATCCGAATGGTGGCCCGCCACCGTAAAGCCAAAAGTCGGCACGCGCCCCG
>JBOFDB010000282.1:0-1631 GCA_051646545.1 Sphingomonas sp. | reverse complement strand
CGCGCTTTCCTGAAGTTCGCGAGCGGCGGGGAAAGCGCCGGCCCGGCCCTGCGCGGCCCGCGGGTGGAGAAAGGCGTGGCGCGCCCCGTTTCCCCCGATGAGGCCGTGGCGTTGGCCGAGCATGTTGCGGAGGATGCCGCCGAGCCGTGGATCGCGGCGCGCGATCTGGCGGTGCTGCTCCTCCTTTATGGTGCGGGCTTGCGCATCGGCGAGGCAGTGGGGTTGACCGGCGCCATCCTGCCGCTGAGCGAAACGATCAGCGTGACGGGCAAGCGCGACAAGACGCGGATCGTGCCGTTGCTGCCGCCGGTGCGCGCGGCGATTGAGGACTATGCGCGGCTCACCCCCTGGGGCGTGGCGCGCGACAAGCCGCTGTTTCGGGGCGCCAAGGGCGGGGCGCTCGACCCCGCGATCATCCGCCGGTCGGTGCGCGCGGCGCGGGTGCGGCTGGGCCTGGGCGATCGGACGACGCCGCATGCGCTGCGCCACAGTTTCGCGACGCATCTGCTCGGGCGCGGGGCTGATTTGCGCAGCCTGCAGGAACTGCTCGGTCATGCGAGCCTGAGCTCGACGCAAATCTATACCCAGGTCGATGCGGCGCATCTGCTCGACGTCTATCGCCACGCCCATCCGCGCGCCTAAACCCGGCCCGCAAGCGGGTATAGGCGCCGCCCGGTGGGCGGGGTATCAGGCGTCTCGAGACTGAGGTTGAGGAGGTCGCCGATGATGCCTGCCCTGCGCCGCGTGGCGATATTCGCGCTGATGTCGGCCCTGCCCATGCTCGCCACGGCGCAGGCGCCCGCTGCAGCGCCGCTGCCCTTCGCGCTCAAGCCGATTGGCCCCGGCGTCTATGCCGCGATTGATGGACCCAAAGGGGAGTCGGGATCGAATGCCGGCTTCGTCATCGGCGATGACGGGGTGCTGGTGGTTGACAGCTTTTTCAACCCCAAGGCGACCGCCGCGCTGATTGCCGAAATCCACAAGCTGACGCCGAAACCGATCCGCTACGTCGTCAACACCCATTATCATATCGATCATGTCGGCGGTGATGTCGTGCTGCGCCAGGCAGGCGCGGTGATCATCGCGCATCGCAATGTGCGCGGCTGGGTGCGGACCGAAAATCTGCACCTGTTTGGCGAGCGGGTGACGCAGTCCTTGCGCGATCAGGTTGCGGCGCTCGCGCTGCCCGATGTCACGACCGAAGCGCCGCTGACGATCTGGCTCGGCGCGCGCAAAGTGGTGGTGCGGCCGGAGCGGGGGCATACCGGGGGCGACCTGGTCGTCGCGGTGCCCGATGCCAAGGTGCTGTTCGCGGGCGATTTGCTGTGGAATCACGTCTCGCCCAACATGATTGACGGCACCATCGCCGATTGGATTGCAACCGCCAACGGCTTTGCCGCCGATCCCGGCGCCAATGTGGTCGTGCCGGGCCATGGCGATGTGGCGAGGGCAAGCGATGTCCGCGCCTTTGCCGATTATCTGGCCGATGTCCGCCGCCTGGTCAGCGATGCGCGTGCCAAGGGCTTGTCGGGCGAGGCGTTGGTGCAGGCGACGCTGCCGCCCTTGAAGGCGCTGCACGGCGATTGGCAGGCCTTTGGCTATTTCGCCCCCAAGGAACTGGCCTACACCGA
>JBOFDB010000296.1:0-3808 GCA_051646545.1 Sphingomonas sp. | reverse complement strand
CGCGCCGAGCGCCGCACACATCGCCGCGACCGGCATTGCCCGGATCAGCCATGGGCCAGGGCCCTATCGGCTGGCGATGAAGGCACTTGCCGATGCGACGCGGGTGGCGTTGGCCGGGTAGCGCGCGCTTTTGCTGGTGACGGCAGGATCGCCCTCACCCTTCCGCGCCTTCGGCGCTCCCTCCCTCTCCCGTTGGGAGAGGGAAGGGGCCCGCGACGCGGAGCGTCGTGGGAAGGGTGAGGGCGGCGAGCCAATCCCGACGCCCACCACCCCTACCCCGCCACCTTCGCTTCGATCGCGTCCCAGATCAGCCCGGCGACATCGGTGCCGTCAAACCTCTCGATCGCGACAATGCCGGTGGGTGAGGTGACGTTGATTTCGGTCAGCCATTTGCCGCCAATCACGTCAATGCCGACGAACAACAGCCCGCGCTTTTTCAGCTCCGGCCCCAAGGCGGCGCAGATTTCCTGCTCGTCCGCCGTCAGCACCGTCGCCTCCGCCGAACCGCCAACCGCGAGGTTGCTGCGGATTTCGCCCTTGCCGGGCAAACGGTTGATCGCGCCTGCCACAACGCCATCGACCAGCACGATGCGCTTGTCGCCCTTGGCGACATCGGGCAGGAAAGCCTGCACCATATGCGGCTCGCGCCAGGCGGTGTTGAACACCTCGATCAGCGCCGACAGATTGGCGCCGTCCGACCCGACCCGGAAAATCGCCTTACCGCCATTGCCGTGGAGCGGCTTCACGACGATCTCGCCATGCGTCGCCAGAAAGGCGCGCGCCTCGTCGAGCGAGCGCGTCACCAGGGTCGGCGGCATGAAGCGGGCATAATCGAGCACGAACACTTTTTCGGGCGCGTTGCGGACGCTGACCGGATCGTTAACGATCAAGGTGCGGTCCATGATGCGCTCCAGCAGGTGCGTCGCGGTGATATAGCCAAGATCAAATGGCGGATCCTGCCGCATCAGCACGACATCGGCCGCCTCGCCAAGATCCAGGCTGACCGGATCGCCGAACCGGTAATGATCGCCTGCGACTCGCTGCACGCTGACCGGGTGCGCCCTGGCCCAGACGCGCCCATCCGAATAATTGAGCGCGTCGGCGGTGTAGTGAAACAGCCGGTGGCCGCGCGTCTGGGCAGACAGCATCAGCGCAAAGGTCGAATCGCCCGCGATGTTGATCGTGTCGAGCGGGTCCATCTGGACGGCGACGGTGAGGGTCATGCTGGGTCCCCGAGTTAAGCCAAGTCCGTCACCCCAGCGAAAGCTGGGGTCGCCTACGGCAAGCGGCCCCAGCTTTCGCTGGGGCGACGGTCGAGCATGTAGGCGGGGTGGTCGGCAAAGTCAGCCCAGCCACGCATTCTCGATATGCCGTGGCCGCGTCCCCGGCGCGAGCAGGATCACGTCGACGCGGATATCATCCCCCGCCCCGGCATAGCGCGGCGCCAGCGCCTCGGCAGCGGCGGCGACGCGCGCGAGGCGGCGTTCGTCAATGGCCAGGTCAAGCTCGGCGGCGGTCGCGCGCATCTTGACCTCGACGAACGCGATCAGCGCGCCACGCCGCGCGACGAGATCGACTTCGCCCACCGGCGTGCGCACGCGGCGATCGAGGATATGCCAGCCCTTCAGCCGCAGCCACCACGCCGCCAGCCGCTCGCCGCGCCGCCCGCGCGCCTCGGCGGCCTGGCGGGTGATGGTCATTCAGCCCGGCCCGTGCGGCGACCGCTGCCCTTCCCCTCCCGCTTGCAAGAGGGGTTAGGGGTGGGTCTTGGGTTTCCGGATCGTCCTTCATCATCCCCCACCCCAACCCCTCCCCCATTGGGGGAGGGGCTTTGGTTTTTCATCTCCAGCGCACGCGCGTAGAGTGCCTTGCGGTCGAGGCCGAGCTTGCGCGCCACTTCGCTCGCCGCCTGGCCTGCGGGCAGGCGGTTGAGCGCTTCGGCGAGCGCGGCGTCGGCATCGTCGGCGCTGGCGGGGGCGGGATCGCCGGGCGGGGCGACGACGATGACGATTTCGCCCTTGGGCGGCGCGTCGGCATAGCGAGCGGCGAGGCTGGCGAGCGTGCCCGTCACCGCTTCCTCGAAACGCTTAGTGATTTCGCGCGTAACGCACGCCTCGCGATCGCCAAGTTTCTCCGCCAGCGCCGCCAGTGTCGCCGCCAGGCGCGGCCCCGATTCGTAGATGACCAGCGTGGCCCGCACGCCGGCCACCTCGGCAATCGCGCTCGCCTTCGCTCCCGCTTTTGCTGGCAGGAAACCCAGAAACAGGAAGCGGTCGGTCGGCAGCCCCGCCAATGTGAGCGCGGCGATGGCCGCGCAGGGGCCGGGAATCGTCACCACATGATGCCCAGCGGCGCGTGCCTCGCGCACCAGCTTATAGCCGGGGTCCGAAATCATCGGCGTGCCGGCGTCGCTGACCAGCGCCACCACCTCGCTCGCCAATCGCGCGATCAGCCTTGGGCGCATCTCGGCGGCATTATGGTCGTGATAGGGAACCATTGGCCGCTTGCAATCGATATGCCTCAGTAACGTCGCCGTCACACGGGTGTCTTCAGCCGCGATCACATCGGCACGCGACAGCACCTCGGCAGCGCGCGGCGACAAATCGCCAAGATTGCCGATCGGGGTGGCGACGATATAGAGGCCGGGCAAAAGGTCCGCAGTCATTGGGGAGTGTCATGGCAGAGGGAATGGCATCGTCGCAACGGAAAGCGCGTGGCGGCTGGTCGCGGCGGATCATCGCGGGCGCGCTCGCCCTGGCCTTATCAGCCTGCTCGACCGTTGTACCCAAAGGCCCGCAGGGTCCGGTCGAACGGCCGCAGCCGACCCGGCAGACCGGCCCTGCCCAGCCAACCATCACCACCGCCATCCCGCAGGATGTCGCCCGCCAGCGAGTCGCCCTGCTGGTGCCGCTTTCCGGCGCGAATGCCGGCGTGGGCCAGAGCATCGCCAATGCGACGCAGATGGCGGTGCTCGACAGCCGCAGCGACCGGCTGCGCATCACCAGCTATGACACGGCCCAGGGCGCGGCGGCGGCGGCGCAGCGCGCGCTGGCCGATGGCAACAAGCTGATTCTGGGGCCGCTTCTGGCCGAAGATGTCCGCGCTGTCGCGCCGATCGCGCATCAGGCGGGCGTGCCGCTGATCACTTTTTCCAACGACGCCAGTGTCGGCGGCAGCGGCACCTATCTGCTCGGTTATTCGCCGGTTCAGTCGATCACCCGCGTGGTCGATTTTGCGCGGTCAAAGGGGATGACCGATTTTGCCGGGCTTGTCCCCAATGAGCTGTATGGCGAGCGCGCCTCGACCGCCTTTCTGCGCGCGGTGGAACAGGCGGGTGGCAAGGTCTTGTCGCTGCAAACCTATGATCGTGGCCCGGGCGGGCTGGGCGCGGCGGTGGCTCGGCTCGCCAAGAACGGCCCCTATCAGGCGGTGCTGATCGCGGGATCGAGCGGGGTTGCCGCCACCAGCGTGCCGTTGCTGCGCAAGAACGGCGCGGCGGCAAAGGCCGAGATTCTCGGCACCGAGCTGTGGAATGCCGATACCGGCATCAGCGGTGTCGCCGCGCTCGACGGTGCGTGGTTCGCCAGCGTGTCAAACGGGCTTTACCGGCAATATGCGGTCAAATACCGCGCGCGCTTTGGCAAATCGCCTTATCGGCTGTCGAGCCTGGGCTATGACGCGGTGCTGCTGACGGTGCGCATCATGCGCGACTGGCCCGTCGGCGAGCCCTTCCCCGAAAGCCGCCTGCGCGACCCGGGCGGTTTCGCCGGTATCGACGGCGCTTTCCGCTTCACCCGCGACGGCATGG
>JBOFDB010000314.1:0-4751 GCA_051646545.1 Sphingomonas sp. | reverse complement strand
AAGGCAAAAGCGCGATCATTACCGGATCGACCTCGGGCATTGGGCTGGAATATGCCAAGGCATTCGCCGCTGAGGGCGCGTCGGTCGTCATCAACGGCTTTGGCGATGCCGCGGCAATTGAGGAAGAGCGCGCCAAGCTGGAAGCGGCCAGCGGCGCCAAGGCACTGTACGACGCCGCCGACATGACCAATCCCGATGCCATCGCGGCGCTGGTCAAGCGCTGCCATGACGAGCTGGGCGGCCCCGATATCGTCGTCAACAATGCCGGCATTCAGCATGTCGCGATGATCGAGGATTTCCCGGCCGATAAATTTGAAGCGATCCTCAAGATCAACCTCACCTCCGCTTGGTACATGATGCGCGCCGCCGTCCCCTATATGAAGGACAGAAAATGGGGGCGGATCATCTCGACCGCATCGGCCCATTCGCTGGTCGCAAGCCCCGGCAAATCGGCTTATGTCATGGCCAAGCATGGCCTTATCGGCCTGACCAAGACCGTGGCGCTGGAAGTCGCGACGTCGGGCATCACCGTCAATGCGATCAGCCCGGGCTATGTCTGGACGCCATTGGTCGAGCACCAGATCCCCGACACCATGAAGGCGCGCGGCCTGACGCGGGAACAGGTGATCAACGACGTTCTTCTCGACGCCCAGCCGACCAAGGAATTCGTGACGCCCGAACAGGTCGCGGCGCTGGCGCTTTATCTGTGCCGCGATGAAGCGAAGTCGATCACCGGCGCCAATCTGTCGATCGATGGCGGCTGGACCGCAGCGTGACTTTGCCTTGGCGCGCGGCAACGGCTAGCATCGTGGGATGAACAAGCTTTCCAATGCCTCTATCGCGGTGGTGCTGGTTGCGGCACTGACGGGCTGCGCCAGCCGCCATCCCCAGCCGGTGCCGGGAGAGACGGTTGAAGTCGCCAATTGGCGGCAAATGGCGACCGAGCATGATCGCGAGCGGTTGCGGCATTGGCGCGACGCGTGGATTGCCGGGGTCGATGCCGCGCGCAAATCGGGCAACGGCGCCGCGATTGATGCTGAGGGCGCACTGTTTGATCCCGACCTGGAAATCGATGGCGCCGTGCCCCCATCGGGCACGTATCGATGCCGGGTGTTCAAGCTTGGCGCCAATGGCACCGCGATGGCGGATTTCACGGCCTATCCCCCGGCCAAGTGTCGCTTCGAAGCCAATGGCGCTGTGTCGAGCTTTTACAAAATGGACGGAGAACAGCGCCCGGCGGGCGTGATTTTCCACGATAGTTCCAGCCGCGCCATCTACCTCGGCACGATGATGGTGGGCGATGAGACGCGGATGATCGATTATGGCCGCGATTCAAAGCGCGACATGATCGGCTTTGTCGACCGCATCGCCCCCAAGCGCTGGCGTCTGGTATTTCCAAGCCCGGTGTGGGAATCCAAAATCGATATCATCGAATTGGTGCCTGAAAGCTAAGGGCGGGCGCCGCAACCGGCTGTCTTACGCGGAAATGCCCGCTGGCATGCGGGCCAGCGGGCATCCTTTCCTCCCCAGGAAATCAGTCAGAACCCGGTTTTGCCCGGTGATCTGCCCGGCGGGGTTGCGCCGGGATCGGGTGTGCCGTGGTGGTTAGGCGGGACCATCGGCAACGGGGAGGGCGCGGGCGGCGACACCGAGGTGAGATTGTTTATCGACGCGGTCAATAAGCTGTGCAAAAGTGAATTATTGACAGCGTGAGGAACGTCGATGGCCGACCGTAAGCTTTTCGCCGGGCACGCGGTGCGCCGCTTGCGCCGCCAAGCGGGGCTGACCCAGGCCGCGATGGCGGAAACGCTGGCGATTTCGCCGAGCTACCTCAACCTTGTCGAGAAAAATCAGCGCCCTCTGTCCGCGGCGTTGCTGGTGCGGCTTGCGGAAAATTATGATTTTGATCCCCGCGCGCTCGCTGCGAGTGAACCCGGCGGTGGGGAAGCCGCGCTGCGGCGGCGGCTGGCCGACCCCATGTTCGCCGATCTTGAGATCGACCGCAACGAAATCGCCGAGTGGCTGGCGGGCGCGCCCGGCGGGGCAGAGGCCTTTGCCCGGGCTTATGATCGCATGGGTGCGGGGCCCGAAACGGGCGGTGCCGCGACCAATGATCCAGTGAGCGACGTGCGCCGCGAAACCGAACGCTGGCGGGGCCATTTCGCCGATCTGGATGCCCAGGCCGAAACGCTGGCGGACGAATTGCGATTGGGCGCGGGCGACCTTTACGGCGCCATCGCCGAACGGCTGCGAGTCAAACACCAGCTCGCCATTCGCATCCTGCCCGTCGATGTGATGCCTGATCAGCTGCGGCGGCTCGATCTGCATGCGCGACAATTGCAGCTGTCCGAAATGCTCGACACAGCGTCGCGAACCTTCGCGGTGGCGTTTCAGCTCGCCCAGATCGAGGCGCGTACCGAAATCGAGGCGCTGGCGCGAGGCGCGGGCTTTGCCGATCGCACCGCCGAGCGGTTGTTTCGGCGCCATCTCGCCAGCTATTTCGCCGCCGCAGTGATGATGCCTTATGCGCGGTTCCTGCGCGCTTGCGAGGCGACAGGCTATGATATCGAGCTGCTGCAACGCCGGTTCGGCGCGGGGTTTGAGCAGGTTGCGCATCGGCTGACGACGCTCCAACGGGTAGGCGCGCGGGGATTGCCGTTTTTCATGGTTCGCATCGATCGGGCCGGGAACGCGTCAAAGCGCTTTTCCGGCGCCAGCGCCGCGCCGCTCGCCGAAACCGAGGCGCGCTGCCCGCTATGGGGCGTTCACCACGCCTTTAACCGACCGGGTGAATTGGTTGTCGAGCTGGTCGAACTGGAAGACCGGACGCGCTGGCTCACCCTCGCGCGCACGGTTCACCCGCAAGGGCGACGCTATCGCGCGGTGCCCGCCGAATTCGTCGTCGGGATGGGGGTGGCCGCCCATATGGCGGGCGCGCTCGCCGTCGCCCGGGGGATTGATCTGGCGGGCGAGGCCGTACCGATCGGGCTTGGCTGTCGCGCCTGTTTCCGCCCGACATGCCCGCAACGGTCGCTGCCGCCCAATGGGCGCGCACTGGTAATTGACGATCGCCAGCACGGGCTCAGCCCCTTTACCTTTGGGGGGGACTGACCCGGCGGTCAGGCCGCCTGCAATTCCTGGGTGAAGGTGTGGACGCGCGCCTCTAGCTTGCCGGCGTGATCGAGTAGGCTCTGGGCCCGTTGTTCGAGTTCGGCCGAGCCGCGCGTCGCGGCCTGGCTTCCCTCGCTCATGTCGGCCATGCGGCGATGGATGTCTTGCACCACGATCGCCGCTTCCCCGGCCGAGGTTGCCACCGCCCGGGTGAGGGCAGTCTGCGCGGCGACGGTCGAGTCGACCGCCGCGATGACCTGGTCGATGCTGCCAATCGCCTCGTCGATGCCGGCAAAGCTGCCCGAGGTATCGGCAACCGCGCGGCGGATGAGGTGGCTGTTCGACGCGATCAGGTCAGCGGCGGACCGTGCCTTGGCGGCAAGGGCGCGCACTTCGCGCGCCACCACCGAAAACCCGTTACCGGCTTCGCCGGCGCGTGCCGCTTCGATCGCCGCGTTCATGGCGAGCGTGCCGACCTGTTTCACGATCGCATTGATGCTCTGCACCATGGCGTCGATCGACGCGGTGGCGTCGCGCAGATGCTGCGTCTGGTCGGCGGCGTTGCGGACCATGACGACAATATCGCCTGTCGCGCGTCGTGTGGCCATGGTTTCGTCATGCAATTGGTCGATCGCGGCGGCGAGATTGGCGCTGCGATCGGCAATGTCGCTGACGCTGCCGCGCACCTGGCTCGCGGCACCGGCGACATGAACCGCATTGTCCTTCATGGAACCAGCGCGTTCGCGCGTGGCAGATGATGAATCGCGCATGGCGGCCGACAAGCGGCGGAAGTCGTCAGCGAGTTTTTCGACGTCTCGCTCAAATTTCATGACCGTCGATTTCAACTGGTCGGTGCGCAGCCTTTCCTGTTCGGCCAGCCGTTCGATGACACGCTGGTTGGAGAGGAAGCCGCAATAGCGGCCATCGCGCGTGACAATCAGCCCTTCCGCCCCATCGCTGCGGCGATAAAGGTCAAGCACGGCGCGCCAGCCATTTTCGACGGCGACGGTGGCGCAGGATTTCATGAAGCGCTTGAGATCATACCCGCTATACGGGTTCTGGATGAGCGCAAGGCCATAGGGATTGGTGAGGATCGGGCGCAGATCCGTTTCGAACAGCGCGCCCACCGGACGGCTCAGCGCATCAACCACGGGTAGCGCGCGCAAATTGCGATGATTGCCGAACCGACGGATCGCTTCCAATAATGAGGCCGTGTCCGAAAGAGGATCGATTGGCTCCGCCACTGCCATAATCGCGGCATATGGGTCGGTCGCGGTGGTCGCGGCGGTCACTGGCGGAAGAGCAGCGGACATGCCATTTCGGTACCGCTACAATGGTAAATTCGGGCTTAAGCAATTGTGACAAACGCGTGAAAATCGGCGATTTTTGCGCCATCTTGTCGTGCAATCGTTTTTTGTAAAAAAATGACATTATTACAGTGCGTCGAGCGCTGTATTGACATCCCAACTCGAAGCCCCTGGCTAGAGCTCTTCACGACCCTCTGTAAACCTCCCTACAAAACGGCATAGGTTCACACAGACAGGACGTGTTTCATGACGTATCAGGCCGAAATCGCAAGCGCCGCCCAGCTCATCAGCGGGCAGGGGGCCGCGTGGAGCGCCATTGACGCTGAATCGGTC
>JBOFDB010000603.1:0-1245 GCA_051646545.1 Sphingomonas sp. | reverse complement strand
CCATGCGCGCCGCGCCGCTTGCCCCTTTGCTGCTGCTCGCTGCCCCGGCGGCGGGGCAGACGGGCGCGCCGCCCGTGTCGATCGTCTCGCCCGCGCCAAGCGCGGTTTCGGTCACCGTCTATCGCGCGCCCCACCGGGGCAATGAGCCGATTGCGCGCGACAATCCGCAGGGCTTTGCGCTGATTTCGGAGACGCGCACCGTGACGCTGCCCGCTGGCCCGGCGGTGATCCGGTTTGAAGGCGTGGCGGGCAATATCTTCCCCGAAAGCGCGATCATCACCGGCCTGCCCGGCGATGTGCGGGAGAAGAATCTCGACGCCGATCTGCTCAGCCCGCGCACGCTCTACGACCGCGCGCTCGGTCGCCGCGTCCTTATTCGCCGCACCAATCGCAAGACCGGCAAGGTTGAGGAGGAACAGGCGATCATCCGCTCGTCGGCGGCGGGCGCGGCGGTGCTGCAGGTGGCGGGCGGGCAGGAGGCGCTGCGCTGTTCGGGCCTGCCCGAGACGATCGTGTACGATGCGGTCCCCGCCGATCTTTCCGCCAAACCGACGCTGTCCGTCGCCACCGACAGCCCTGTCGCGCGGACGGTGACGATCACCTTGTCCTACCTCGCCGGTGGTTTTGACTGGCAGGCCGATTATGTCGCGACGATGGGCGGTGGAGAGGGCGGCAAGGACGGGGCGAGCGCTGACCTGTTCGCCTGGCTGACCTTGGCGTCCAACGACGTCACGAGCTTCGACGGCGCGACGCTGCAGGTCGTGGCGGGGCGGCTCAATCGCCAGTCCCCGCCGCAGTTCGGCGCGTATCAGGCGGGGTCGCTGCGCCTCAGCTGCTGGCCCGATCCCGATTATGCGACGCATCGGCCGCTGGTTAACGGCCTGCCCATTTTTACCTCGGTGCCCCCGCCGCCGCCGCCGCCTGCGCCGATGATGGCGCGCGCCGGAGAGATGGACGTCGTTGTCACCGGCGCGCGCACGGCGGCATTGGAGCAGCTCGGCGACCTCAAGCTCTATCGCGTGCCCGACCGCGTAACGGTCGCCGCCAAAAGCGAAAAGCAAGTCGCCTTCCTCGACAATCGGGGCGTCAAGGTGACGCCGCTGTTCGTCAGCATCATCAGCTATGGCAGCGCGGACGGCCCCTATCTGACGTTACGCACGCGCAATACGCCCGAAAACCATCTCGGCGCGCCGCTGCCGGCGGGGCAAGTCGCGGTGTTTGAGCAGGCGGGGGCGCGGCCCATCC
>JBOFDB010000321.1:0-1470 GCA_051646545.1 Sphingomonas sp. | reverse complement strand
CTGGCGTGGAAATATGCTGTGCCGCCAGCGGTCGTTGCTGCGGCGCCAGCAGTGGCCGCGGTGACGCCCGCGATTCCGCAGCCCGTCCTGCCTGCGCTGACGCCGGCCCCCGCCGCGCCTTTGACGGCGACGCAGGAGGGTACCATCGCGACCCGGCTGTCGCTGCTTGAAGACCGGCTCGCCCGCATTAGCGTGGCGGCGGATGGCGCATCGGGCAATGCGGCAAAGGCCGAAGCCATGTTGTTGGCATTGGCGGCGCGGCGAGCGTTGGATCGCGGACTGCCGCTGGGCGTGCTGGAGGCGCCGTTGCGGCTGCGGTTCGGCGAGACGCAGCCCGTCGCGGTGGCCGCAATCATTGCCGCGGGCCGGGCACCGGTGACCGAAGACGAGCTTGCGGCACAGCTGGTCCGCCTGCGCAGCGATCTTGAGGCGGCGCCCGACGCTGGCGTCCTTGATCGCCTCCGCAATGGGATTGATTCGCTGGTTGTCATCCGGCCGAGCGACGCCCCGTCACCCACCGCCGCCAATCGCTATGGCCGGGCGATGCTGGCGCTGGAACGCGGGCGGATTGATTTGGCGATAGTTGAAGTTGAGGCGATGCCAGGTGCGACGCATCCCGATGTGGTCGCTTGGTTGCGCACTGCGCGGCTGCGCAATGATGCCTCACGCGCGCTGGACCTGATCGAGAGTGCCGCAATCCTTGAGCCGGGTGCGGCGCGTAGCGAGGTCGCTGAGTAGCCCCGATCAGGCGGCAGTCAGCATGTCGGCGGTGGACAGGCTGCGCCCTGCGGCCGCCTCGAGCAGCCGTTTTTCAAGCGCCTTGATACGGGCCTTGGCGTCCACTTTGCCGCCGAGCAAATCGGTGACGTAAAAGGTATCGACCGCGCGCTCGCCATAAGTGGCGACATGCGCGCTGTGCAATGTCACCTTGGACTGGAACAGGGCAAAAGCCAGCTGGTTGAGCAGCGCCGGACGATCCTGCGCATTGACTTCTATGACCGTGAAGCGATTGGACGCCTTGTTGTCGATGATAACGCTGGGTTCGATGCGGAAGGCTTCGGCCCGCGTGCGGGCGAGCGGTTTGGCGGACAAGGCGCTGTTGAGCCGCTGCCGGTCGGCCATCGCTTCGCGAATGGCGCGTGACAGGCGGGCAAGCTGGCTGGCCTCCTTGAACGGGCGGCCGAGCGGATCCTGCACCAGAAAATTGTCGAGTGCGAGCCCGTCGCGGGTGGTGTGGATACGCGCATCAATGATGTTCGCCCCGGCGAGATGGATCGCCCCGGCTAGCCGGTAGAAAAGGCCAGCATGATCGACGGCATGGACAGTGACCAGCGTCGCGGCACGGTCAGCATCGAACATGGTATCGACCGCGAGACCTTCACCCATGCCGGCAATGATCAAGTTGAGATTGCGGCTGGCGACATCGACGGGTTCGGCGATCCAGAAACTGTCAGGCAGACGCTTGGCAAG
>JBOFDB010000172.1:0-1206 GCA_051646545.1 Sphingomonas sp. | reverse complement strand
GGCGAAATCGGCGACATTGGCGCCATGGGCCATGGCCTCGCCGCCGGCGGCGACGATCTCGGCCACCACCTTGTCGGCGGCTTCCGACGAGCCGCCGGTACCGTCGCGGGCGCCGCCGAAATCGACGATGACGACCTTGGCGCCGCGCGCCGCGAGACCCAGGGCATGAGAACGGCCGAGGCCGTTGCCGGCCCCGGTGACGATGGCGACGCGCCCGTCGAAACGAATGGTCATAGGAAAATCCTCACATCAGATAAGCGAGCGTGACCCAGTCGGCGACGACCGCCGGCTTGTCGCTACCCTCGATCTCGACGGTCACGGCATAGGTCAGCTGGTGCTGCTTGGGGTTCTTCGATTCGAGCGCCTTCAGAACGAAACGGCCGCGCACCTTGGCGCCGGCCTTGACCGGCGAAATCATGCGCAACTTGTCGAAGCCGTAATTGACGCCCATGGCGCGGCCGGCAATGCCGGGGAGAGCGTCGATGGCGAAAGCCGACAGCATCGACACGGTCAGGAAGCCATGGGCGATGGTGCCGCCGAACGGCGTCATCTTGGCTTTCACCGGATCGATATGGATGAACTGGTGATCATGGGTCAGGTCGGCGAAGGCGTCGATCGTCGACTGCGGGATGTCGAACCATTTGGACAGGCCGATCTCCTGGCCGAGCTGGCCCTTCAGTTCATCGATGGTCACTTCTTCAGCCATGGCCGTCATTCTCCTCCGAACAGCTTATGTCCGCTATCGACGCTGATGCCGCCGTCGACGGGCAGGATCGCGCCGGTGGTATAGGCCCCGCCGCGCCCGCACAGAAACAGGAGGCAGCCCATGATGTCGCTCGGCCGCCCGATGCGCCCCATGGGGCTGTCTTCCGCGGCGCGAGCCTGACCTGTCTCGCTGCCGAGCGCAAAGGCGGTCATTCGGCTGATGAACGGCCCCGGCGCCAGGGCATTCACGGTGATCTGCCGGTGCGCCAGCTCATGCGCCAGGATCTTGGTCAGATGATGCACGGCAGCCTTGGAGGCGGCATAGGAATAGGCCCCGGCGCCGATCGGCTGGGTGCCCATGACCGAGCCGACATTGACCACCCGCGACGGATCGTCCGGCGTCGCCGCCTTTTCCAGCAGCGGCAAGAGGTCGCGGGTCAAGGTGAACAGGCCGGCGACATTGACCGACATGACGCCGTCCCAGGCCTTGAAGGGAAAGCT
>JBOFDB010000128.1:0-1223 GCA_051646545.1 Sphingomonas sp. | reverse complement strand
CCTTTTCCGACGCGGCTGGCGCCGACGCGACCGTGGTCAAGCTGGCCCGCGTTGCCCTGCTCGCGCCTGTCGTGGCATTGGTGTCGCTGGCCTTCCCCCGCGACGGCGCGGCGGCGGGACAGCCGATCTGGCGACGCCTGGCGCTGCCATGGTTCATCGTCGCCTTTCTGGCCCTGGTCGCCATCAACTCGCTCACCCCGGTGCCGGCCATCGCTGCCGACTATGGCCTGATCGCTTCCAAGGCGCTGTTGCTGCTGGCGGTCATCGCCACGGCCATGCGGTCGCGCATGGACCTGTTGATCGAGATTGGCTGGCGCGCGCTGGGGCCCGTATTCGGCGCGACCATGGCCAGCCTGATCGCCGCCATCAGTTTCGCATTTCTGCTCTTCTAGTGGCAATGATTGCGCACCCGATGCTTGTCGGTATACGCTTAGCGGATGACCGAACCGGGACGTAATGTGAACATGGCTGAGCTGGCGCGCCGCGCTGGTGTCTCGGTCTCGACCATCAGCCGGGCGCTGGCGGGCAGCCCGCTGGTCAACCAGCGGACGCGCGACAAGGTGGCCAGCCTGGCGCGCGAGCTTGATTTCCGTCCCAATGCGCAGGCGCGCAACCTGCGCCTGCAGCGGACCAATGCCATCGGCGTCTTGCTGCCACTCGGCCACCAGCGTGACCAGCATCTGACCGATCCGTTTTTCCTCTCGATGCTCGGATTTCTCGCCGACGCCATTTCCGAACGCGGCTATGACATGCTGCTGTCGAAGGTTATCCCGCAAGGCGACGACTGGCTTGATGCGATTGTCGACAGCAACCGCGTCGATGGCGTCGTCATCGTCGGCCAGTCGAACCAGGCCGAAGCGATTGACCGCACGGCCCAGCGCTACAAGCGGATCGTCGCTTGGGGCGCGCTGTTGCCCGGGCAGCATTATGTCACGGTCGGCACCGACAATCGCGCCGGTGGCCGGGCCGCAGCGGACCATCTGATTGCGCGCGGCCGCCGCCGTCTGTTGTTTCTGGGTGATCATCATGCGCCGGAAATCCAGCAGCGCCGCGCCGGCTTTGTCGATGCCTGTGAGGCCGCCCAGATCGCGGGCGAAGCGACCACGCTCGATATCGAATTGGTCCCCGAGGCAGCGTATGAACGTCTGCAAAGCCATTTCACCGGCAGCGTCGCCATCGACGGCATCGTCGCCGCATCGGACGTTATCGCCATGGCGGCGATC
>JBOFDB010000124.1:0-1684 GCA_051646545.1 Sphingomonas sp. | reverse complement strand
TCGGGATCGTCCTGCGCGGGGTCGAGCTGGGCGACGAGGAAGATTTCCTTGTCGGCATTCATCGCCGTTTCGAGCGCGGCGACCGATTTGTCCCGGCCGACGAAAAGCGGCACAATCATCTGGGGGAAAACGACGATATCGCGCAGCGGCAATACGGGGAAAGTTACGGTCATGCACACTCCACAGGCGCCAACATTGTGCGCCAATCACCTACTTATATGGGGGAGGGTTACCGCTGCATCAATCCGCAATAAGGGCGGTAGCTGTGGATGGCTGCTCCCCGGCCCTGCACGGCCTTGACGCGATGTGTATTATTTAGATAATACGGGTAACATTGGAGGGTTGCATGGTTCAGTCGCTTTTTACCCCGGTCGGGCCGCCCGGATTGATCGCGCTTGCCGCGGGCGGAGTGATGGGCATCGTGGCGCTGGTCGCGGCGCGGCGCCGGGTTGCGGCTGCAGGACCGGATAAAGGCGGGCGACGTGCTGCCCGGTCGATCTTCTGGATCATCGTCCAGGGGATTGGCATTGGCCTTGCCGGCGCAGGACCGATCCGCCTCGACCCCGCCGACTGGTCAGTCGCCGCCTGGGCCCAGGGCGCCGTGGTGGCGCTGCTGATGCTGATGACGATCGGCCTGTTCGACTGGTCGTCGCGAACGATGGGCCGCAACTGGGCGCTCGTCGCACAGACGCGCGGCGATGCCTCGCTCGTGACCACCGGTCCCTTCGCGATCGTGCGTAATCCCATCTATGTAACGCTGTTTCTGTTCATGGTGGCGATGGCGCTGGCTTATGGCCATTTGCTCAACCTGATCGTCGCCATGCCGATTTACGCCATTGGCACCTGGATGCGGGTGCAGCACGAAGAGCGCGTATTGCGGGCAGAGTTCGGCGCTGCCTATGACCAATATGCCCGCCGCGTCCGTCGCTTCGTGCCCGGCCTTCTTTAAGCCTCGCGCCACATTGACCAAAATTGCGGGCCGCCGCCGGGCACGCGCCAGTCGGCCGTCACGCGAAAGCCGTAATGCTGGTAAAGGCCGAGATTGGCCTCGTTCGCGGTTTCAAGATAGACGGGCAGGCGGCCCGTCGCGAGCCGGTCCAGCCCGCCTTTGATCGCCGCGCCGCCCATGCCCTTGCCCTGGTGCGCCGGGTCGCAGCCGGCAATGTGAAGATACCAGAATTGCCCCGTCGGCATATGCGCCTCGATCGCGCCCGACAGCGCCAGCGCGCGCCCCAGCCCGGTGCGGAACGTCGCGAGCAGGGGAATGGCATGGAGCAGCATTTCGCCCCAGCCCGTTCGGGCATGGCCCGGTGCGCGCCATAGCGTCGCCGCCTCGCCGCCCGCTGTCATCAATCGGGTGCCGTGCGCCGCGTCGCTATCAAACAGCAACCGGAACAGCGCCGGCAGCCGCGTGGCGCGCAGGCGCGGGTCCGGGAACAGGAATGTCATTGCCGGATCATTGGCAAAGGCGCGGGCAAGCGTGGTGGATATGATCTCGCGATGCGCCGCGGTGGCAAGGATGAGCGATGGGGTATCAGCCATTGCTCATCCCCGCCGGCGCCGCCCGATCAGGCCGCGCCGCCCGCCTTTTCCTTCTTCGCATAGACCCTAATCGGGTCCTTGCGGCCGTCGACGACGTCCTTGTCGATCATCACTTCGTCGACCGCGTCCATGCCCGGCAAAT
>JBOFDB010000516.1:0-1213 GCA_051646545.1 Sphingomonas sp. | reverse complement strand
GAGCGGCAGCGGCGGTAGCCCCCTGCCCTGGCAGGTGCTGCTGCGTGCCTATGCGCTCGGCATTTTTCCGATGGCGGACGACCGCGATGATGAGACGATTTATTGGGTTGAACCGCGCCGCCGGGCGATCCTGCCGCTCGGTGGGCTCCACCTGAGCCACAGCCTGGCCCGCACTATTCGCAAAGGTCGGTTCCGGGTCACCACCGATACGGCCTTTGCCAAGGTTATCCAACTGTGCGCCGAAGCGGTGCCCGGGCGCGAGACGACGTGGATCAACGGGGTGATCGAAGCGGCTTGCAGCGACTTGTTCGCGCGCGGGCACGCCCACAGTGTGGAATGCTGGATCGACGATCGGCTGGTCGGCGGGCTGTATGGCATCGCGCTGGGCAATGCCTTTTTCGGCGAATCGATGTTCAGCCGGGCGACGGATGCCTCAAAGGTCGCCCTAGCATGGCTGGTCGCGCGACTGAGGTGCGGCGGCTACACCTTGCTCGACTGCCAGTTCATGACTGAGCATCTGCAATCGCTCGGCGCGATTGAGATTGATCGGGCCGACTATCTGGGGCGGCTTTATCCGGCGGTGTCGTCCGCCGCATCGGCGCTATCGTCGCCGCTGGGTTCGGGCGTGGCTGGCGCGGCCGGAGCGGGCGTCGGCGTCGCGGGCGCGGCCGGCCTGGCGGGGCTGGGCGGGCGCTGGGCCGCGCTCGACGCGTTGTTGGCGTCTTCGCTGCGCACGCCCAGTTCTGACGCCGGCAGCTCACCTGGCCATTCCATCGTGCAGCTTCTCACGAACACGTCATAGATTGGGTGCTGGACAATATTGCGTTCGGGCCGGTCGCGGAACAGCCAGCCGGAGAATACCCGGCGCCAGTCATTGCTGCCGTGCTCCAGCACCAGCAATTGCACAAATGCACCGGTTTCCTGCGGACTTTCCCATTGGGCGGTGCGTTCGCAGGCACGCAGCCGGACAACCGCGCGGCCGATGCGGATGCTTTCCCCGGGCTTCAGGGTGATGTCGCGGACCAGGCCGTTGCGCTTGTTGAGGAGGCCCAGCACCGCGACTCGGTCCGCCATGGGCGTGACCCCGGCATTGGGATCTTCGCCGTCGGCGGGCGGGGTCAGCTTGGGCGGCGGCTGGCGGTCAGCAGGCGGCGGTGGCGGCGCTTCCCGTTCGTCCGCGCCGCGATTGCAGCCGCTCAGCAACGCCAAAGCG
>JBOFDB010000278.1:0-2016 GCA_051646545.1 Sphingomonas sp. | reverse complement strand
CGACGACGGGCTGCGCTACGACGGCAGTCTGGTTTACCCGCCGCAAGCCGCCCTGTGGGGCTGATACGATAGATTCCATTTCCGACGCGTTTTCTTAACGCGAACCGGTCCCCACTTCGCTCGAAAACGCTCTTAGCCGGTGCCGCGCCAGCCAAATCACGGCGGCGGCAACAAGCGCCATCGCCGCCATCAGGTAATAGACGTCAGCGCCGTAGCGCGCATAGACCATGCCCGCGGCGATCGACGCCGCCATGCTGACGATGCCGCCGCAGGCGGCAAGGTAGCCCTGCCCGCGCGCCATCTGGTGGATCGGCACGTGGCGCACCAGGAGGCCCATGGTGCCGACCTGGGTGATGCCGTAGGTCAGCCCATGCGCGAGTTGGACCACCGCCAGCACCGTCAGCGACGGCTCCTGTGCGGTGATCGACCAGCGCGCCACCGCGCTGAGCGCGCCGATCACGACCAATGTCGATGGGTGCAGCGTGAACCGGGGTGACAGCGCGAACACCACGATCTCGGCCAGCACGCCCAGCACCCACAGCCCGGCGATGGTCAACCCGCCCAGCCCCAACCCCTGCCAGGCGATGGAGGCGAACGCATAATAGGCGGCGTGGCTGCCCTGGATCAGCGCCGCGGCGGTGATGATGGCGACAAAGCCCCAGTCGCGCAGCAGCGGGCTCGAACCCCGAACCGCCGCCGGCGCCGGCTTCGGGCGCTCCAGCGGCTGCAATCCGAGGCTGGCGACCGCGCCGAGCGCCGCGATCGCCGCGATCACCCAGATCAGGTGTTTGGCCGCGACGATATCGACCAGCAACCCGCAAAGCAGCGCGCCGGCCACAAAGGCCGCCGAACCCCACAGCCGCATCGGCCCGTAGTTCAACCCGTAGCGGGCCACGCCGCGCAACGCATAGGCGTCCGTCAGCGGCAGCATCGGCGTCCACAGCGCGCAGGTGGCGGCATAGGCCACCAGCACCGCCAGCGGCAAATATTGCGTGCCGATGACGGCAAAGCCCAGCGCGGTCGCAAGGGCGGCGACAATCAGCGCCCCGCGCAGCGAATAGCGTTTTTCGGCAGCGCCGGTCACGAACGGCAGCACCGTGAACCGCGTCGTCGCCGGCACCGCGGAAATGATGCCGATCCAGGACGGATCGATGCCGACCGCCTTCAACCAGACCGTGAAAAACGGCAGGTGGGTACCCATCGTTCCGAAGGTGGCGCCGTAGAACAGCGCCAGCCGGGTCGCGAATCGCTTCGACGCGGCTTGAGATGCGATGGGGATTTGTGATTCGCTCGGCATCAATTCAATTGCGATTCGCCCGATATCGTGGTGTTCGTTATCGTAACGCGCGGTGATTTGCGCGAAGAGATTTGTATGGCCGACGAAGCATTTGCCCTTTCGCCGATCTCAGCACGCGCCGCGTTGCCGGGCGAGGAGGACTATGCCGCGATCAGCGAAGCCTTCATGGAGACTTCGCGGGGCCGCTGGTTCCTGACCGAATACGCCAAGCGCAACCGCAATGCCGACACCCGCATGGTGCTCGACGCGGTGGCGCGGATCGAGCAGAGCCTCGCCGCCCAGAAGGAAGAGAGCCAGAGCGCGCAGCTTGCCGCCCAGCGCGAAGCCCTCATCGCGCAGCAGCAGGCGATGGACGCCGCCGCGGCCAAATCGACGGCTTCGGCCGCTGCCGCCGTCGCCGCGGCGATGGAAGCTGCCGACCACCGCCTGAAGGCCACGCTGGCGGCCATCCGCACCGCGGTCGAGACCGCGCAGGCCTCCGCCACCGAGGCACTGGATGGCCTCGCGCTGGAGCAGCGGCAGGCCGCCGTCCGCAGGGGTTCGCGGGTGCTGCGGGAGATCGCGTGGCGGCTGCGGGAAATCGGCAATGACGGCCGAATCTGCGACCTGATCGATTCGCAGGTCGCGGTGATCGAAAGGGCCTCCGAAGAGATCGCTACCGACGAGGCCAAAGCGGCGCTCGGCGCCGTCTTCGCCCAGATCGGCAGCCGGCTTGCGGA
>JBOFDB010000382.1:0-1001 GCA_051646545.1 Sphingomonas sp. | reverse complement strand
CCCGACGGCTCGCAGATCGCCCTGCCCGGCACGTCAGATGTCGTCCTGAACATCGGCGGCTATTATGAGCGCTATGGTCTGTCCATCCGGCTGAACTATCAGCGGCGCAGCGACTGGATCGACGCCTTCGGTCCCGCTGCAGATGGCGGCAATTTCTATTGGGCGGCGGATGACGAGCTCGATTTTTCGGCACGCTATGCGGTCAACCGGAACCTGGAAGTCTATTTTGATGCGTCCAACCTGCTCGATCAGCCCGGCCGTCGCTATGTCCGCAGCAGCGCCTACACCATTGAATGGGAGCGATTCGGCCGGCGGTTTACCGGCGGCGTCCGCTTCAATTTCTGAGCCCAACCGATGACCCGCAGCGGCGCGATCTTGCTGGCAGCCCTGCTGCTTTCCGGCTGCGCTACGGTTGAGACGGTCGCGCCGCCATTGCCTGCCATTGATGTCGCCGCAGTGCGGGAGACGGACCCGGTTGGCACCGAGCGGCGCGATGCGGCGGATGATCCGGCGATCTGGCACAACCCCGCCAATCCGGCGGCGAGCCTGATCGTCGGGACGGACAAGCGCGCCGGCATCTACAGCTATGGGCTCGATGGGCGGCGACGCGGGTTTCATGCGGCGGGTGAGGTCAATAATGTCGACCTGCGCGACGGGGTGCGCTGGGGCGGGCGCGAGATCATTCTGGTCGGCGCGAGCAACCGCAACAGCCTGACCGCGCCGCGCATCACCCTGCTCGCGCTCAATCCGGCGGACGGCAGCTTCACGTCGCTCGGCGATCTGGCGACAGGGACGACCGGCGAGGCCTATGGCTTTTGCTTTGGCCGCTTGGCGGGCGCCGCGATACCGACAGCCTATGTGGTGACCAAAGAAGGGGCGGTGCAGGAGTTCACCATCGCCGCAACGGGCACGACGCCGACGCCGACGCCGACGCCGACGCTGACCGCTGGCCGCAGCTGGCGAGTCGCGACGCAGCCCGAGGGCTGCGTGGTCGATGACCG
>JBOFDB010000156.1:0-1071 GCA_051646545.1 Sphingomonas sp. | reverse complement strand
CAAAGACACTTTCTTGCGCGTCATCCACGGCAATACCCAGCGCAGGCCCGTGGTGCGATCGGTGCCCTTATAGCTGCCGAACAAGGTGATGGCGGCCGCCTGATTGGGTTGCAGCACGTAAAAGCCGAGCAGCACGATCGCAAAGATGCCCGCTGAGGCAAATAGGGTGGTGACGCCCAGCGCCTTGTCCTGATCGCTCATCGCCGCGCCCGCGATGATGCCCGCGACGGCCATCAACAGCACGACCAGCATCGCATAGCCGCTCGACGCCCGCGCCGACCGTTCGGCACTGTGATTGAGCATGGACCCCGAATTGACCGAATCGATCATCATTCCCTCCTGAGAAAGTGATATCACATTTATATAATTCTATATCGCATGGCAAGCACCAAAGGAAACGCCGCCGGGGTTGGACCCCGACGGCGCCGCGTTGCCTGGCCTGTCGTCGCCCCCGGGCCTGTTGCGGCCTGACGACGACGGCGATGGCAGGTTAGTTGAGGACGATCGTCACCGCGCGGCGGTTCTGCGCCCAGCTTGCCTCGTCCGATCCCAGCGCGATCGGGCGTTCCTTGCCATAGCTGATGGTGGTGATGCGCGACGCGGCAATGCCATGCGCGATCAGGTAGTTCTTGGTCGAATTCGCCCGGCGATCGCCCAGCGCGAGGTTATATTCGCGGGTGCCGCGCTCGTCGCAATGACCTTCGATGCTGATCGCCACATTGGGCCACTTGGCCAGCCACGCAATCTGGCTGTCGAGGATCGACTGGTTGGGGGCATCGACATCATAGCGGTCGAACGCGAAATGAATGGTATCGCTGGTGACCGACCGCTGGAAATCGGCGCGGCTGCCCGGAACGATGCCATCGCCCTGCGGCTGATAATTGGGTGCCGGTTGCGCCGAGGGCGCCGGCGGCAGCGGCTGCTTCTTGGTGGCGCAGGCAGACAGCGCCACCAGCGCGGTCGCGAGCATCAGCTTGGTTGTCACACTGGCCATCATCATTCCTCCTCGACTTGGGTTCGAATCGGTCCCCGTCATGACGGTCGACGGGGCGTGGTTAATGCACAGACGCG
>JBOFDB010000359.1:0-6420 GCA_051646545.1 Sphingomonas sp. | reverse complement strand
TTTTGCGGGCTGCATATTCTGGAAGTGCAGGCGATCGCCGATGATACCGCCGCGACCAAGCTGACCGGTCGTGATCCCGTCCGCGCGCACGAACTGACGCAAGAGGAGATTGATCGCGGCCAGGCCGACCCCGATTATCGGCTGCAGATGATCAAGGGCCCCGATCAGGTCCGCCGCACCAAGGGTCCGCGCTATACCCCTGTTTCCAAGCGGCAGGACAAGCCCGATGGCATTGCCTGGATCATCCGCAATCACCCCGAGATTTCGGACGGGGCGATCGGCAATCTCATCGGCACCACGCGCACCACCATCGCCGCAATCCGCGATCGCACGCATTGGAACATCGCCAACATCACGCCAAAGGACCCGGTGACGCTGGGCCTGTGTTCGCAGCGTGAGCTTGATGCGATCGTTGCCAAGGCGGCGAAGGCGGCGGGCATCCAGGCGCCGGTCGACAGCCGACTGGAAGGGGATCGCGAGGCGCTGATCAGCGAACTGCGCGCCCAGCGCGAACAGGCGGTGCGTGACGCCGAAGCCGCCGCCCATGCCGCTGAGCATGGCGCCGAACTCGATGCCGACACGCTGTTCAAGCAATAGGCGCCAGCGGTGGCGACGACTTCGCCCGATGCGTCGCTGACCAGCGATGAAAGCTTTGTCGCGACCAACCATCGCGGCCTGACCTATCCCTTCGGTCGCCGCACGCCGCAGCCGGGCGAGGCGATGGAAATCGCCCCTGGCCTCCGCTGGGCGCGGGTTGCGCTGCCGGGGTCGCTGGGGCACATCAACATCTGGTTCGCCGATGATGGCGAGGCCGGGGGCAATGGTGTTGCCGTCATTGATACCGGCATGGACTTGCCTGCCTGCCGCGAAAGCTGGGCCGCGCTCGATGCGGATGCGATGGCGGGTCGGCGCATCACCCGCGTGATCGGCACGCACCTCCACCCCGATCATATCGGCCTTGCCGGCTGGCTGTGCCGCACGCATGATGTGGCGCTGTGGATGACGCGCGGCGAATGGCTGACCGCGCGGATGCTGACCGCCGATCAGCGCGATGAGACTCCGGAAGAAATGGTCGCTTTCTGGCGCGCCGCTGGCTGGGACGAGGAACAGATCGCGCGGGGCAAGGCGCGCGGCTGGCGCCAGTTCGGTACGGTGGTGACGCCGCTGCCGCTTGGCTATGTACGGCTGCAGGATGGCGACAGGCTTGATTTTGCCGGGCGCGGCTGGCGCGTGGTGGTGGGCAGCGGCCATAGCCCCGAACATGCCTGTCTGCTGAACGAAGCCGATGGCGTGCTGATCGCCGGTGACCAGGTCCTGCCGCGGATCAGCTCCAACGTCTCGCTCGGCGTGACCGAGCCCGAGGGCGATCCGCTGGGTGATTGGCTGGCCTCGCTCGCCAAATTGCGCGCGCTGCCCGCAGACCTGTTGGTCTGTCCGGCGCATGGCGAGCCGTTCACCGGCCTGCATGTGCGGCTCGATGCGCTGCGCGATGAGCATCTGGCGCGGCTCGACGCGCTCGCCGATCATCTGCGCACGCCGCGCCGCGCGGTCGATTGCTTTGCGCCGCTGTTCAGCCGCACCATCGACGCGTCGGTAATCGGTCTCGCGACCGGCGAGACACTGGCGCATTTGCGGCGGCTGGAAGTGGAGGGCCGCGCCAGCCGCCAAGTCGAAGACGGCGTATGGTGGTACCAGGCCGCTTGACGGGGCGGCGCCGACTGTTCACGCTCCGTTCCCAACGACTCGACGAAATCTTGAGGGGAAAGGGAGACCCACCATGGCCAGCGACTTGATTTTCTACACCAACCCCATGTCGCGCGGGCGCATCGTCCGCTGGATGCTGGAGGAAAGCGGCGCCGATTATGAGACGGTGGTGGTCGATTACGGCCCGACGATGAAGGCCGAGCCGTTCCGATCGATCAACCCGATGGGCAAGGTGCCGGCCATCGTCCATCATGGCCAGGCCGTGACCGAATGCGCGGGCATCTGCGCCTATCTTGCCGATGTCTTTCCCGATGCCGGTCTGGGGCCGCGCGAGGGGGAGAAAGCGGCCTATTATCGCTGGCTGTTCTTCGCCGCCGGACCAGTCGAGCAGGCGGTGACCAATACCACCGCCGGCTTTGTGCCAACGCCGGAACGGACGCGAATGTTCGGCTATGGCAGTCTCGACCTCACGCTTGATGTGGTGGAACAGGCAATCACCAGGACGCCCTATGTCGCAGGCGAGCGCTTCACCGCCGCCGACGTCTATTTGGGGTCGCAACTGGGCTGGGGCCTGCGTTTCGGCACCATCCCCCATCGCGACACCTTTGCTGCCTATGTGGAACGGCTGACGGCGCGCGACGCCTATCGCCGGGCGGGCGAAAAGGATGATGCGCTGGCGCCCATGCCGTCATAGGCTTGACCGGCATCGCCGCCGGTGCCAGCGCCAGAGTGCGAAACCAATGCGGGGAATGGGGTGATGCCGCAGCCGCTGGAGCGGGCTTTTGAAAATGCGCTGTTTGCGGCGCGCTGGCTGCTCGCGCCCTTTTATGTCGGGCTGGTGGCGGCGTTGCTGGTGCTGCTCGCGGTCTTCACGCGTGAATTGGTGACGGCGCTTGGCAGCATCATGACGCTGTCGATCGAGCAGGGCATATTGAAAGTGCTGGCGCTGCTCGACCTGGCGCTTGCCGCCAATCTGATCCTGGTCGTCATTCTGGCGGGATATGAGAATTTCGTCTCGAAAATCGATACCGCCGGGCATGAGGATCGGCCGAGCTGGATGGGCACGACCGGCTTTTCCGGGCTCAAGATCAAGCTTTACGCCTCGATCGTGGCGATTTCGGGCATTCAGCTGCTCAAGTCCTTCATGGCGATTGGCGACAAGCCGGTCGATGGCACGGCGCTGGGCTGGATGACTGTCATCCACCTTACCTTTGTCGGCACCGCGCTGTTTTCGGCGCTGTCGGACTATTTGCAGTCGCGCGCCAAGGCCTGATCCCGCGCCGCCAGCCGCGCGGGCAGCGCCGCCATCACTGCGCGCCGCCATTCACCGCTGCTCTGCGTCCAGCCGGCAATTTCGTCGGTGGTGCGGCCGCAGCCAAGGCAGGCGGTCCGCGTCGCATCGAGCGTGCAGACGCCGATGCACGGCGTTTCGACGTCAATGGGCGGGGTGAAGGTGATGATCGCCATGCGCGCGACCGGCCCCGCCGTTTAGCCGATCCGCGCGTTGAGGAACGCGGGCATCGGGCCGTTCCAGCCATCGTCGGGCGCGTCATCGCGGTCGCGATACTGCCGACGCTGATCGCCGGGCCGGTTGCCGCGCCGCTCATCACGCCGATCTTCACGGCGGTCATCGCGGGGGGTGTCACGATAGGCATCACGCTCGCGCTCCGGCGGGCGGCTGGCATCCTTGCCGGTCGCCGATCCGCTGCCTTTGCGATTGCCGCCGCGTCCACCGCGCCGCTTTTCGGCGGGTGCAGCGCCCTCATCGCTTGGCGCGCTGTCGCCGCCATCGCTGTCCACCGCCAGCCGGTCGATCGTCATGCCGGTCAGCTTTTCGATATTGGCGATATTTTCGGCGTCCTCGGGTGTCGCCAGCGTATAGGCGATCCCGGTGGCGCCCGCACGGCCGGTGCGGCCGATGCGGTGGACATAATCGTCGGGGTGCCACGGCGCGTCGAAATTGAAGACGTGGCTGACGCCCTTGATGTCGAGCCCGCGCGCCGCAACGTCTGAGGCGACCAGGATGTTGATGTCGCCTGCCTTGAAGCGATCAAGCTCGGCGAGCCGTTGCGGCTGCTCCATGTCGCCATGGATTTCGCCGGAGCGAAAGCCATCGCGCTTCAGCGTCTTGTTGAGATCGCGCACCGTCGTCTTGCGGTTGCAAAAGATGATCGCGGTGCGCACCGCCGGGTCTTCGAGCAGCGCCACCAGCCGGTCGAGCTTGCGCTTGGCGGTGACCGGTACGATCCACTGGGTGATGTTGGTGTTGGTGGTGGCGGGGCGCGCCACCTCGATCGTTTTGGGATTGCTCAGGAATTTGTCAGCCAGCTTCTTGATCGGCGGCGGCATCGTTGCTGAAAACAGCAATGTCTGGCGCTGGCTCGGCAATTTGGTGCAGATCTGCTCGATATCGGGGATGAAGCCCATGTCGAGCATGCGATCGGCCTCGTCGATGACGAGCAGATTGCAGCCGTTGAGCAGGATCTTGCCGCGTTCGAACAAGTCCATCAGCCGACCCGGCGTCGCGATCAGCACGTCGACGCCGCGTTCCAGCGCCTTGACCTGATCGCCCATCTGCACGCCGCCGATCAGCAGCGCCATGGAAAGCTTGTGATAACGGCCGTATTTCTCGAAATTCTCGGCGACTTGCGCGGCGAGTTCGCGCGTCGGCTCAAGGATCAGGCTGCGCGGCATCAGCGCGCGCGCGCGCCCATGCGCCAGAACGTCGATCATCGGCAGCACGAAACTCGCCGTCTTGCCCGTGCCCGTCTGGGCGATGCCGATAATATCGCGCATCATCAACACGCTGGGGATGGCCTGGGCCTGAATGGGCGTCGGCTCGCTATAGCCGGCCTCGGTGACCGCCCTTAGTAGTTCGTCGGATAGGCCGAGATCGGCAAAGCTCATTTGGTGTCCGGAAGAAATGGGGTGCGTATCGGCCCCAATGACGCGCCTTCCGGGCTTGCGGATTCGCCCGACAAAGTCAAGCGCGGCCACCGATTCGATTGCGCCGCCGCCCGCGCTTTGGCACAAGGTGCCGCGGGGGATAGGAGACGTAAAGCCGATGTCGATGCCTCGCCTGTCACTCCTCGCCGCCGCCATGACCGTGGCACTGGCCGTGCCGATCAGCGCGGCACCCCCGGTGCGGGTGACGCGCTTTCACTTGTCGCAACCGATTGTGCCCGGCCCGGCCGTGATTGCCATCGCGCCTGATGCGAGCCCCGCACAGGAACTGGAAGCAAAGGCCTATATCGATGCCGTCGCCACGGCGCTGGGCCCGATTGGCTTCACCCCGGCAAGCGATGCTGCCCCGGCCCGGTATCGCGTCACGGTCAGCGTCCATACCAGCCGCATCGATCTGCCGCCGTCCGATCCGCCGGTGTCGATCGGCCTTGGCGGTGGCGGGATCAGCGGCGGCGGCGTTGGCCTGGGCGGATCGATCGGCTTCGGCATCGGCCATCGTCAGCCGCGCGCACATGTAACGACGGAGCTGTCGGTCCGCATCGCCGAGGCGACGACCGCCGGTGCCGTTATCTGGGAAGGCCGCGCCAATCAGGCGGTCGATGAGCATGGCAAGCCAGTCCAGCCCATTGAAGAGGCACAGAAATTAGCGCATGCGCTGTTCAAGGACTTTCCGGGGCAGTCGGGCCGCACTATCAGCGTCAAATGACCATCAGCATCTCCGCCGCGTTTGACAGCGGCAATATCCGCGTCGTCAGCCAACAGGGCGCGGCCGCCGACCTTGAAATCATCAAGGATCATGCGTCCGATTTTTACCAATGGTTCCACTTTCGCGTCGCCGGCGCCAAGGGGCAGCCATTGGCGTTGCGGATCATCAATGCCGGTGGATCGGCCTATCCCGGCGGCTGGCCCGATTATCGCGCGCGCGTTTCCACCGACCGGCAAAACTGGCGGCTGGCGGAAACCAGCTATCAGGACGGCGTGCTCGACATCCGCCATATCCCCGACAGCGATCTGGTCTGGTTCGCCTATTTCGCGCCCTATTCGATGGAGCGGCATTTCGATCTGATCGCGCATTATGCGTCGCTGCCCGGTTTCCGCTATCGCGAGCTCGGCCGCACGCTCGACGGGCGGCCGATGGATTGCCTCAGCGTCGGTGAGGGCGCGAAGCCCGTTTGGCTCTATGCGCGCCAGCATCCCGGCGAAACCATGGCTGAATGGTGGATGGAAGGCGCGCTCGCCAAGCTTGCCGATGCGGCGGACCCGGTCGCGCAGGCCTTGCGTGCCAAAGCGACATTCCACCTCGTCCCCAATATGAACCCCGATGGCAGCGCGCGGGGCCATTTGCGGACCAATGCTGCGGGCGTGAACCTCAACCGCGAATGGCACAATCCGTCGGCCGAGCGCAGCCCGGAAGTGCTGTGCGTGCGCAATGCGATGGATGAAAGCGGCGTCATCTTCGCGATGGACGTGCATGGCGACGAGGCGATCCCCGCCAATTTCATCGCCGGTTTTGACGGGATTCCGAGCTGGCATGAGACGCTCGCCGCCAAATATGCTGCCTTTGAACAGCGGCTTGCCGACAATACGCCCGATTTCCAGACCGAGCGCGGCTATGACAAGGCGGCACCGGGCAAGGCCAATCTTTCCATGTCGACCAATCAGCTCGCCGAACGCTATGGCGCGGTGGCGATGACGCTGGAAATGCCGTTCAAGGACCATGCGCCCAATCCCGACGCCGAGTTTGGCTGGTCG
>JBOFDB010000474.1:0-1965 GCA_051646545.1 Sphingomonas sp. | reverse complement strand
CGGTGCATGATCGGCGATCAGCGCGGCGAGCATCGCGTCGAGATGGACCAGGCGGCGCGGCAGGGGCGCGGCGGCATCGGTTTTCAGCTGACCATTGGCGATATGGCCCAGCCGGTTGCCATCGGCGCGGATCACTCCCCAACCGGTGGTGCCAAGGCCGGGATCAAGACCCAGGATGATCATGGCCGCAACAATCGCCGCCGCGTGATGATGAGCGCGATGATGGCGAGGTGGATGAGGATGGCGATGGCAAGGCCAATGGCGTGCTCGCCCGCCGTCGCGTTGATCGTGACAAGCGCGATGGCGCCGAGCGGGACAAAGAGCAGCAGCGCCGTCGCCAACCCGGGATTATAGCCGAACCGGAGTGCGGCACCGCCATGGCCAAGCGCGTTCACCAGCATCAGATAGGGCGCCGCCAGCCCCGCGCCCGCCCCCCATGCCATTGCGGCATAAAGCGCGGTGATGTTGACTCCCCAGACACCGGGCAGGTTGATCCACCACACCGCCCGTGCGGTCAGCACGTCACGCCCCCCGCCCAATCGATCATTGACGAAGCGGCGAAACCGGTCCCCCCAATGTTCTTCCACTTGGTGCGCCATATAGGCGGGGCCGCACAGATAGATGAGCCAGGCCTGATCGCCGATCAGCGGCCGCAGCAACGGCGCCAACAGCAGCAGCACGGCACCGGTATAGACCGCCGAGACCACCCAATGCCCGGCCAGCGGCGTCAGCCAGCGCGCGCGGGCGGTCGTCACCCCAGTTTTTCCATCACCTCGTCGGGCACTTCATAATTGCCCCAGACCTGTTGAACGTCATCATCATCGTCGAGCGTGTCGATCAGCTTCAGCAGCTGGCTGGCATCGTCTTCGCCCACCGTCACCATTGTCTGCGGCCGCCAGGCGAGCTTGGCGCCTTCGGGCTCGCCGAGCACGGGGGTCAGCGCCTTGGCAACTTCGTGCAGGTCGCCTTGCGCGGTCCAGATTTCGTGGCCGTCCTCACTCGACGTCACATCCTCGGCACCGGCTTCCAGCGCCGCCTCAAACACCCGATCGGGGTCGCCCGCGCTGGCCGGATAGGTGATCATCCCCATCCGGTCGAAACCATGGCTGACCGATCCCGAGGCCCCCAGATTGCCGCCATTTTTGGACACCGCGGTGCGGACATTGGTGGCGGTGCGGTTGCGATTGTCGGTCAGCGCCTCGATGATCAGGCTGACCCCGCCCGGTCCGAAGCCTTCATAGCGGATTTCCTCATAATTCTCGGTATCGCCCTTGGATGCCTTGTCGATCGACCGCTGGATATTGTCCTTGGGCATCGACTGGGCCTTGGCGGCATTGATCGCGGCGCGCAGGCGCGGGTTCATGTCAGGATCGGGCAGGCCCATTTTGGCGGCGACGGTGATTTCGCGGCTGAGCTTGGAAAACATGCTGGAGCGCTTTTTGTCCTGCGCGCCCTTGCGGTGCATGATGTTCTTGAACTTGGAATGGCCGGCCATGGTCCCTCGAAAACAATCCGAATAGCTGATGAGCGTGGGGGCAGCCTTTGCGCATCTTGGGCAGCGTTGCAACGGCTGGTCGCGGCAAAGCGGCGCTTGGCACGGTTCGGCGCGACGGCACGCGAACCGCGGTGACGGCGCGGGCGTTCAGCCGCTCGCGTCCCGCATCCCGCCGGCGCCCCCATCGAAAGGATATGCCATGGCCGTCAAATTCGCCGCGACGATGAACGCGATCAACCGTGGGCTCGAAACAACGCGCCCGGCGCGCGGCGCCGACCTGATCGAGGATTGGGAGACCGCGCTCGCCGATATCGATGTACCGGGGACCAAGGGTATTTTGCGCGATCTCGCCGCCCTGCGCAAACAGCTGGAGGGGCCGGAAGCCAATGGTGACCGCGTCCACACCCTGCTCCACCGGCTGGGCGAGGCGGTCAGCACGATCGCCGACCGCGCCGACACCAATCAGGAAA
>JBOFDB010000139.1:0-2636 GCA_051646545.1 Sphingomonas sp. | reverse complement strand
CTTTGCGTTTAGGCATGCTTCTTATCCTTTAGCCGCGACGGCATCGATGCCGGTCGCCAGCCGATAGGCTGAAATTGCGATGTGCGCGCGCAAATCGGGGATGTTCATATGATAGGCAATGTCGGTCGCGGTGCAGGCGGACAGCGTATCGCCATAAGCAAGCACGGCCTCCCGCTCGGCGGTTGAGCCTCGCTCGCTCTTCAACAGCGCCGCAGATTTTTGCGGCTCCGCACGCACGAGGCACTCACCGAACGCATTGATGAATTCACTGGCATCGAGCCCCGGGGCCGGGCGCAGCGGCGCTTGCGATGGCATATTGGCCAGCCGATCGAGCAACATAGGGTCATGCGCCAGCAGCGCGGCCGCCAGCTCCCCGTAAAAAATGTCATCGCGAATGGCGACCGCGTCCTTGTCGCGCAGACACGAGAAATTGCCCTCCAGCAAACTCTTTGCGGCCCTTAGCTGCTGGGAAGAATACATCGGCTTGGCCAGCACGTCTGCCGAAGCCCGAGCGGCATAGCGGACAAAACAGGTCGCGGCCTGCGCGAATTGCGATCGCTGTGACACCAACGCGTCACGCGCCAGGACGGGCTGCGGGCAGAGTCCCGCCAAGGCGACTGGGATCGCGAGGAAACAGCCCAGCAGCCTCATTCCGCCGCCTCCGCCATCGGTTCCGCTGCCTCGCCGCGCCGTTCAGCAATGCGCCGCTCGATTTCCGGGCGGAAGTGGCGGATCAGGCCCTGGATCGGCCACGCCGCCGCGTCGCCCAGCGCGCAGATGGTGTGGCCTTCGACCTGCTTGGTCACTTGCTGCAGCATGTCGATCTCGCTGACCTCGGCATCGCCGGTGCGCAGCCGCTCCATCACCCGCCACATCCAGCCGGTGCCTTCGCGGCACGGCGTGCACTGGCCGCAGCTTTCGTGCTTGTAGAAATAGCTGAGCCGCGAAATCGCGCGGACGATGTCGGTCGACTTGTCCATCACGATCACCGCCGCCGTGCCGAGGCCGCTCCCAAGCGCCTTCAGCCCGTCAAAATCCATCGGCGCGTCCATGATTTGCGCCGCCGGGACGAGCGGCACCGATGACCCGCCGGGAATGACCGCGAGCAGATTGTCCCACCCGCCGCGAATGCCGCCGCAATGTTCCTCGATCAGCTGGCGGAACGGGATGCTCATCGCTTCCTCGACCACGCAGGGCTTATTCACATGGCCGCTGATCTGGAACAGCTTGGTGCCGCGATTATTCTCGTTGCCGAAGCTCGCAAACCACGCTGCGCCGCGCCGCAAAATGGTCGGCGCAACGGCAATGCTCTCGACATTATTGACCGTCGTCGGGCAGCCATAAAGCCCCGCGCCCGCCGGGAAAGGCGGCTTGAGGCGCGGCTGGCCCTTCTTGCCTTCCAGGCTTTCGAGCATCGCGGTTTCTTCGCCGCAAATATAGGCGCCCGCGCCGCGATGGACGATGACGTCGAAGTCATAGCCCGACCCGCACGCATTCTTGCCGATCAGCCCCGCCTCATACGCCTCGGCGACGGCGGCGAACAGCACTTCGGCCTCACGGATATATTCGCCGCGAATATAGATGTACGCCGCGCTCGCCCGCATGGCGAAGCCCGCGATCAACGCGCCTTCGATCAGCTTGTGCGGATCGTGGCGAATGATCTCGCGGTCCTTGCAGCTGCCCGGCTCGGACTCGTCAGCATTGATGACGAGATAATTGGGCCGGCCCGGCTTCGGCTCCTTGGGCATGAAGCTCCATTTGGTGCCGGTCGGGAAGCCCGCGCCGCCGCGCCCGCGCAGGCCCGAAGCCTTGATCGCGTCAATGATCGCGTCCTGGCCGATTTCCATCAGCTTCTTGGTATTGTCCCAATCGCCCCGCGCACGCGCGGCGGGCAGGTTCCACGGCTGGAACCCGTAAACATTGGTGAAGATGCGGTCCTTGTCAGCGAGCATGGCGCCTTAGCCAATCTAGAACGTTGAAAAACGAGAAATTCAGATAGCTGATGGTCACTGCAATCAGACTGGTGTTTTTCCAGGATAGCAAACCGTCAGGCGACCGACGAAATTCAGAAACCCACAATACAGTCAGCAATGCACCTGCAAAGATGGCTGCCATCAAGAAACTAAAAACATTTTCCCACGGATAATGCTTCTTGGGCGGGACTGCCGCACCGCCAGACTCAGCTCGATGGCTCCAATCTTCGGCGATAGCCATCACGCCCCCCGCCCCATCAATCGCTCGGCAAAGCGATAGGCGACGACCGCCACCACCACTGCCGCGCCGAGCACGATCAAGCCGAAAGCGATCTTCACCAGCGCGACGAGCACGAAAATCAGCAACAAAGCGGCCAAGATTCCGATGATGATCGTCATGCCCATTCCCCCCGATAATCGTGGTTTTCGGTCACCAAATCCTTCAGCGACGTCGGCCCGCCTTCCGGGCAGCTCGCGGTGCGGCCGATGGTGGAGCCCGGCTTGGGCGCCTCGCCCCGGCTCAGCGCCTGCAGGATCGCGGTGGTGCGATCATAATCCAGGTCTTCGTAATTATCGTCATTGATCTGCACCATCGGCGCGTTGGCGCAGGCGCCGAGGCACTCGACCTCGGTCAGCGTGAACAGCCCATCGGGCGTGGTCTTG
>JBOFDB010000127.1:0-3443 GCA_051646545.1 Sphingomonas sp. | reverse complement strand
GCCTATTTCGCGATTGACGATGGCGTGCTGCACGTGATGGATGCCGACGGCGGTTTCGCCCCCGCCTGATCCTTCCCGCGCCAACGGAGTTTGCCCTGATGAAGGCCACGACCCTGCGCCGCGTGCGCCAGCTTCATTTCTATCTCGGTTTGTTTTTCGCGCCGATGCTGCTGCTGTTTGCCGTCAGCGGCGCATTGCAGGTTTATCGGCTGAACGATGCCAAGGGCGGCAACGTGCCCCCGACCTGGCTGGCCTGGATCGCCTCGATCCACAAAAACCAGGCGCCGCCGCGCGAGCGCCCCGCCAATCCAGCCGACAAAAGCGACGCCAAGCAGGATCATGCCGGATCGACGACGAGCAAAGCAGGCGAGGCGCCTGGAAAGGCTTTGGAAAAGGCCGGGACACCATCAATCGGCGTTGCCGCGCTGAAGATTTTCGCGGTCCTGCTGGCGGTGGCGTTGGCGATATCGACGCTGCTCGGCATCATCATTGCCGTGCAGACACGCTCGATGCGGCGAACGGGGATCATCCTGCTCGTCGCCGGCACTATCCTGCCCATCGTGCTGCTGAAGCTCTAATCGCCCGCCTTGATCGGCCCGAGCGCCTGTCGCGCGACCTTGGCGAGCTCGGGGTCGAGCGGTGGCGGGTCCATCGGCACATGCGCCTGCAGCCGGTCTGCAATCGCCGTCAGCGCCGCGATGCGCGCGGCTTGCTTGTCGTTGCCGTCAATCACCGTCCACGGCCCCCAACGCGTGTCGGTGCGGCGGAACATGTCGTTGATGGCATCCAGATAATCGGCGCGGCGCGCACGATTGCGGAAATCCTCAAGACCGGTTTTCCAGCGCTTCCACGGGTGCTCAATGCGATCCTTCAAGCGCGCGTCCTGCGTCGCTTGCGTCACATGGACGAATAATTTGACGATCGCGGTGCCCGAATCGGCCTGTTGCGCCTCAAATTCGTTGATTTCGTCATAGCCGCGCCGCCATTCGGCCTCGGTCGCAAACCCCTCGACCCGCTCGACGAGGACACGGCCATACCAGCTGCGATCGAAAACGCTGATGTCGCCATCCATTGGCAGCTTCTGCCAGAACCGCCACAGAAAATGGCGTGCCTTTTCCTCCGGGTTCGGCGCGCCGATTGGCCAGACGTCGAAATAGCGCGGGTCCCATTTCGCGGTCAGGCGCTGGATGATGCCGCCCTTCCCCGCTGCGTCCCAGCCTTCCAGCATGACGATCGCGCGTTTGCCGTGGCAGATATGGGCCGCCTGGATATGCGCCAGACGCTTTTGCAGCGCGGCCAGATCGGCCTCATAATCGCCCGCATAGGGCGTGCCCGATTCGTAACGCGCAAGGTCGATCATTCGGCTGCCTGCTGAACCATCGCCTCCTCCTGGGGCAAAGCCGCTGTCCAGTGCCGACGCGGACGCAGCACCAGCCAGTAATAAGCGGCGGACAGGATGATCTGCGCGGCGGTGGCGATCAAGCCGGGTCGTCCCTCTTCCGGGTCGAGCCAGCTTGTCCAACCGACATAGGCCAGCGCCAGCAGGGTTACGATCGGCGCCAGCGGATAAAGCGGCATGCGATAGGGGGCGTCAGCGGTAACGCCCCGGACGCGCCCGACAATCGTCGCAGCGGCAATGCCGGCATAGATCGCCACCAGCCCCGTGCCGCTCAGCACCAGCAGAAATTGCAGAGGCACCAGGCAGCAGAGCGCACCAACGCCGCCGGCAAATACCGTCGCTGCCCAGGGAGAATGCAAGCCGGGGTGGATCAGCGTCATCCACTTGTCAATCGGCCGCCCCCAGCAATTGTCGCGACCCGTGGCATAGAAAAAGCGCGCGCTGGCCAGCACGCAGGCAATGATCGCGTTGACAATGGCAACGACCACCGAGATTTCGACGAGATCGCCCGCCCCCGCTCCCGCCGCTGCGCGCACCAGCGCGCCAAACGGGTCGTTGCCGGTCAGCGCCTCGCCCAGATCGGGAACGGCGACCAGCAGCGCGACCAGCGGCACGATTTCGATCGCCAGCGTGATCAATAGCGCGAGCAGGATGGCCCAGGCGATACGACGCGGTGCCTGGTGCATTTCTTCGCCGAAATAGACCGCCGCGCCATAGCCGTTGAGCGCAAAAATGGCGATCGTCGCGGCAACCCCGATGCCGCCAATGCTGGCGGGGGTCAGCACATCGCCGCTGACCATGACCGGGTGCAGCAACACCTCCGTCACAGCCCGTATCGGTGATCCCGCACCCAGCCATGCCACTGCCCCCAGTGCGGCGACCTCGACCAGCAGGAACGCGCCGGTAATCCAGGCATTGGTCCGGATGCGCAGCAGGGCAACCAGCGTCGCCGCGACGATGACGGCCATCGCGGTCGGGATCTGGGGCAAATCGGGCACCAGCCCGCGCAACAGCGCGCTGATGCCGAGCGCGATCGCGGGCGGAAACAGCAAGTTATTGAAGACATTGATGCCCAGCATGACAAAGCCGGCCAGCGGCCCCAGGGTATGCGTCACCGCGACATATTCGCCGCCCGCCACCGGCCAGGCTGAGGACAATTCGGCATAGATGAAGCCCGTGGCGACGCACACCAACGCTGCAATCGCCATTGCCCAGACCGCGCCCGTGCCCGCCGCGTGCAGCATCCCCGGCACGATGACGAACACCGATGAGGCTGGCGACGTTACCGACAGCGTCAGGAACAGCACGCCCGCCACCCCCAGGCTGCGCGTGAGCCGCGGCGGCGCTTTGGGCAGGAGCTGGGGATCGAGCATCAGCGCGGGCAATAGCAGCCAAAGGTTGCGAAGGAGGAAAGCATGGCTACCCCCTCACTCACGCTACTTCTGCGTCAAGCTGATCGATGCAGCCTTCGTCATTGCGAGGAGCGAAAGCGACGAAGCAATCCAGCGGTCGCTCGCGGGATTGGATTGCTTCGCTTCACTTGCAATGACGATGCTGGCGGGCATCAATGCCTCAGCCCTTGCTGCCGGGCTGATCGACCAGCTTGATGTGCAGCTCCTTCAGCTGCTTGGGCGTCGCGAAATTGGGGGCGCCCATCATCAGGTCTTCGGCCTTCTGCGTCATCGGGAAAGTGATGACCTCGCGGATATTGGGTTCGTCCGCCAGCAGCATGACGATACGGTCGACGCCCGGCGCCGAGCCACCGTGCGGCGGCGCGCCGAACTTGAACGCGTTGATCATGCCCGCGAAATTGGTGTCGACCTGCTCCTGCGTATAGCCCGCAATCTCGAACGCCTTGTACATGATTTCCGGCCGGTGATTCCGGATCGCTCCCGACGACAGCTCGACGCCATTGCAGACGATATCGTACTGATAGGCCAGGATATCGAGCGGATCCTTGGTCTCCAGCGCCTCCAGCTCGCCCTGCGGCATGCTGAACGGGTTGTGGCTGAAATCGATCTTCTTCGCGTCCTCGTCATATTCA
>JBOFDB010000224.1:0-2441 GCA_051646545.1 Sphingomonas sp. | reverse complement strand
GCCGACACCAATCAGGAAAAGCTGCAACAGCTGGGCCAGGCGCTGACCGAGGCTGGCGAGGCCGATGCGGACGAGGAAGAAGATACCGATGCCGCCGCCAATCCCCGGCGCGCGCGCAAGCGGTAAGCAACCACGCCCTTCACCGCTTCAGGGGAGTTCGAGGTCGGCAATGCCCCACGGCCAGGACGGCAAGGGGTGCTGCTTCCCTCGAACTCTCTTGAAGCGGGATAAGGCCGCCTCAAGCGAAAGCAGGGGACTTGCGCAGCTGCTGGTACGCGTCGATCACTGCTTGCAGGCGCGCTTCGTGGCTGCGATCGCCGCCATTGCGGTCGGGGTGATATTGGCGGACGAGCTCGGAATAGCGGCCGCGCAACGCCCGGCGATCGGCATCCGCCGCAAGGCCCAGCACTTTCAACGCCTGGCGATCGCCCGCCGACAAGGGCTTGCCGTCGCGGCGCGGCGGCTCTTCCGCTGCCCGCGCGCGGAAACGCGTGCCGATCGCATCCAAGGGATCGGCGAAATCGGCCCATATCGGCGGGCGATCGGCGCCGGCACTGGCGAACGCCCGCGTCTCGCGTTCCCACCCGGCATAGGGGCGCTGCGCCGCCGCAATCTCCTCCGCGCTCATCCCTGCGAAGAAATTGTACCGCGCGTTGAACTCGCGGACATGCTCAAGGCAAAACCATTGGTAATCGGGCGGCCGATCGCTGGGCAAGCCTCCCTCGGCCCGGGGCGCGCGAAACTCGCCCGGCTGGTCGCACCCGGGCCAGGCGCAATTGTGTCCCGTTCCCGCCACCCGGCCATGGAACCGCGCGCCCGGCCGGTCCTTCTTCACATTCTCGCGCGCCACCCAGGCTCCCCGATGTCCAAAAACCCGCTATATAGGGCGCATGACCGACCCTGCCACTGGCCCCGTCGCCCGCGAAATCACCGCTCGTCTCAATGCCGCGCTCGCCCCCAGCCGGCTCGATGTGATCAACGACAGCGCGCATCACCATGGCCATATGGGGGATGACGGATCGGGCGAGTCGCATTTCACCGTCGTCATCGAAAGCGCCGCCTTTGCGGGTCAGGGCCGGGTGGCGCGGCAACGGCTGGTCAATCGGGCGCTGGGCGATCTGATGGCAGGCACCGTCCATGCGCTTGCCATCCGGGCGACCGCGCCCGGCGAGGCATGATGGCGAGCGACGCCACCCGCGCGCCGCGCCCTGCCGCGCGGCTGTTGCTGCTCGATCCACAGGACCGGCTGCTGCTGTTTCGCTTCACGGCGGAGGATCGCCCGCCTTTTTGGTGCACCGCAGGCGGCGCGGTTGACCCGGGCGAGAGCTTTGAGGACGCAGCGCGGCGCGAATTGCGCGAGGAAACCGGGCTGGAGCTTGATCCGGGCGGCGAAGTGGCGCGGCGCGAGGTGGCCTTCACCACGCTGGAGGGCGTGCCCGTGATCGGCGATGAGCGCTATTTTCTGATCCGCACCGCCACCACCGATATTGCGACGCACGGCCATACCGAGCTTGAACGGCGCGTGATGCAGCAATGGCGCTGGTTCACCCGCGAGGAGCTGGCGAGCTGGCCCGAGACGATCTATCCGCGCGACATTATCACGATGCTGGACGCACTGACGGCGACCTTGCCTGTAGAGTAACAGCCTTCGTTTAGAGTAACACCGCTCGTCCCGAGCGCCGTCGAGGGGCGGGCGGCCTGCCCCCGTGTCTCGACTTTGCTCGACACGAACGGTTGAAGGAGAAGGGCATGACGCACCAACCCGCAGACGATTTCATCCTGCGCACCATTACGCCCGTCACGCATGACCTGGGCGGCTTCAAGGTGGCGCGCACGCTGCCCGGCAAGCCGCACACCATGATCGGGCCGTTCATCTTTTTCGATCAGATGGGTCCGGCGCGGCTGGACGCGGGGCAGGGGCTCGACGTGCGGCCGCACCCGCACATCAACCTGGCGACGGTGACCTATTTGTTCGCGGGTGCGATCGACCATCGCGACTCGCTCGGTACCTTCGCGACGATCGAGCCCGGCGCGGTCAATCTGATGACGGCGGGGCATGGCATCGTCCATTCCGAGCGGTCGCCCCAGGCCGAACGGCTGAAGGGGCCAGATTTGTCGGGCATCCAGACCTGGCTGGCGCTGCCCGAGGCGGATGAGGAGCGCGATCCGGCGTTCGAGTATGTCGGCCGCGACGATTTGCCGATGCTGACCTTTGGCGGCGCGCGCGCCCGCGTCATCATGGGCACGCTGTGGGGCGTGTCGGCGCCGACGACGACCTATGCCGCGACACTCTATGCCGATATCGCGCTCGACCCCGAGAGCGCGGTGCCGATCGATGCCGGCGCGGAGGAGCGGGCAGTGTATCTCGCGCTGGGCGAGGCGAGCATCGATGGCCTGCCCATGGTGCCGCAAACGCGATATGTGCTGGCGCCGGGCCATGC
>JBOFDB010000210.1:0-4101 GCA_051646545.1 Sphingomonas sp. | reverse complement strand
TCGCAACGGCGACTTTAAGACGGCAAACATGATCCGCAATGGCACCGCGCAGGGTTTTGAGGAACAGACGGCGGCGACCGCAGCACTCAAGGGTCGGCTTGGCGACATCGACAAATATAACGTCAAGGGCACGACCAACGTCTATTTCGATACGGGCAAGTGGACGCTTTCGCCGACCGCCAAGACCGAGCTTTGCCAGGCCGCGACCCAGGCCGAAGCGAATGAGAACGCGCTGCTGCTGGTCGTCGGCTATACCGATTCGGTGGGCAGCGACGATTTCAACCAGACGTTGAGCGAAAAGCGCGCCGGCGCGGTGATCAACTATCTGCAACAGGCCTGTCATTGGAAACCCTATCGCGTGCTGACCCCAACCGGCATGGCCAAGGCCGATCCGGTAGCACCCAATGATACGCCTGAGGGCAAGGCGCAAAATCGCCGCGTCGCGGTGAATGTGCTCGTCAGCAAGAGCGTCGACGGGATGTAAGGGCGATGGGCGGCGGGCAATGCTCGCCGCCAGCGGCCCGGTTCAGCCGTAGCGGCGTTTGAGCAACGCCCAGACCGCGCGCAGCCCCAACGCTTCGCCGCCTTTGGGCCGTGCAGGCTTGGCAGTGGGGCGCCATGCAAAGGTATCAAGGTGAAGCCAGGGCGTGTCCTTGGGCACGAAGCGGCGCAGGAACAGCGCGGCGGTGATCGTCCCGGCAAAACCGCTATCAGGCGCGTTGATCAGGTCGGCGATGTCGGATTTCAGCATCTCGTCATAACCGTCCCATAACGGCAGGCGCCACAGCGGGTCATGCACCTCCCCGCCTGCCGCCAGCACCTCTGCCGCCAGCGCCTCATCATTGGCAAAGGTCGCGGGCAGATCCGGCCCCAGCGCCACGCGCGCGGCCCCGGTCAAGGTCGCGAAATCAATGACCAGCTCGGGCTTTTCCTCACCGGCGCGGGTCAGCGTGTCGCCCAGGATCAATCGGCCTTCCGCATCGGTGTTGGTGTTTTCGACCGTCAGCCCGGCGCGCGTTTTCAGCACGTCACCCGGCCGGAACGCATTGGCGGAAATGGCGTTTTCCACCGCCGGAACAAGCAGATGGAGCCGCACCTTCAGGCGCAGTGCCATTACCAGGCCCGCCAGCGCCAAAGCGTGCGCCGCGCCGCCCATATCCTTTTTCATCAGCCGCATGCCGGCCGCAGGCTTGATGTCGAGCCCGCCTGAATCGAAGCAAACGCCCTTGCCGATGATGGCAAGGCGCGGATGATCGGGATGGCCCCAGCCAAGCTCGATCAACCGCGGCGCCCGCTCCCGACTGGCGGCCTGGCCGACGGCGTGGATCATTGGATAACCCTGTGCCAGCGCGTCACCGCGCGTCACGGTCAAGGTTGCGTCATGCGCGCTCGCCATCGCCTGCGCCTCGGCCTCAAGCTCGGCGGGGCCCATGTCCGACGCGCCCAGATTGACGAGATCGCGCACCTTGGCGACCGCTGCGGCAAGCCGAACGGTTTCCTCGATGCGGGCGGGTTCGCTGGTCAGCAGGACGCGGGGGCCTTCGCCGCTATCCTTGCGATAGGCGCCGAACTGATGCTGGGCGAGCAGCCAGCCCAGCCCAGCGCCGCCGACCGCGCCTGCGCGCAACCGGTAGCTGCCCGCCGGCAAATGTTCCGCCAGCGACGCCATCCGCCAGGGCGACGACTCAGCCTCGTCGCAGACGAGCAGCGCCGACCAGTCGTCGGGCGCCTCGCCGGGCAGGATGGCGCGATTGCCAGCCACGCCGGTTATTTTCTGTGCCGCCAGCAGCGACCGCACGCGCGGCGGCTGAGTGGTCAGCCAATCGGCGAATTTCTGGGGATGGACGATGTCGATCATGCGGGCGGGCTCGCCCTTGTCGGCGGTGATCAGCTTGGCGAAATCCGTCATTTGTACCGATTAGCAGAAAGCAGGGCGGCTTGTCTTGGCCATGATCAACGCCGGAATGGGTGCAAATCGACGCCAGTCACCGGCGCGCACAGCGCCATCGCGCGATCGATCATCGCGATCAGCCGCTGCCGTCCTTCGGCCAGCCCAGCACCGTCATTGCCGCGATCGCGCGTTTCAAAATTGATATAAGCGATATCGTGCAACACCGCATAATTGGACGCCGAGCCATCGCTGAACGGCACCCGCTCATCGACGAGATTGAACCCGGCGGCGGCAAGCCGCGCTTCACACCAGCCGGGCGCGGTCGGCGAGCGATCGGCGCGGTGAGGGAGGAGCGCCAGCGTATCGTCGTCATCAAACGGCCAACGCCAATGCGCGGGGCGCCGCGGCGTCATCCGATCGGTGCACAGCGCCATGGAGACATCGCCCGCTCCACCTTCGACCAGCGGCTCGCCAGGGCAGCGCGGCAATTGCGCGTCATAGCCGCGGGCATTGGTGTGGAGCGCCACGATCAGCCGCTGTCGCGGCAGGCGGTCGGCGAGCATCGTGGCGGTGTATAGCGGCTGGGCGGCGCCGAACACCCGGTTGGGATCCAGCCGCTCGCCGCTTTGGGAAGGCTCGCTGAACCGCGCCGAATAACCGCTATCGCGCGCGCCCGCATCGACCGCCATGACGACTCCGCCCCAGCTATGGACGGCGAGGATCGCGGCAAGGAAAGCCGCATTTTCATCGTCGTGCGGGATGATCCAGAGGGGCCCGGCGGGGCGCGGGCGGTTGGCGATGCGCCACAAGCGCCAACCAGTCGCGCCATCGACGAAGCCGATGCGTTCCACCATCAGGTCGCGCCAGAGCGCGGGATCGCGCATGCGCAGGAAATCGTCATTGTTGATCGTCAGCGGATCGACTCGCGCCCGGGCGGCGGCATCGGCGGCGGCGTCGATAATCGGATCGGCCAAGCGCGGCACGGGCGCCGCCGACATAGCGGCCGCTGGCGCCGCGATACCCCATATCGAGGCGGCCACTGCCAGCTGAAAGACTCGGCCCATCGCCATGGCCGCAGATTAACCATGCGGGCCCACCGAAGCTACGTCGTTACGGAAACGGCAGGTCAGCTCTGGATGGCAACCCCGAACAGGTCATGCTCGTCGGCATCCTCGACCACCACCGACACAATGTCGCCCGGCGCGAGATGTCCGGCGTTGCGCAGATGGACTTCGCCATCAATCTCGGGGGCGTCGGCCTTTGATCGCCCGGTTGCGCCACCGCTGTCCGCATCGACGGCGTCGATGATCACGTCGATCGTGCGGCCCACCTTGGCGGCGAGCTTTTCGGCGGAAATCCGCGCGGTTAACGCCATCAGCCGGGCGTAGCGTTCCTCCTTCACCGCCTCGGGCACGGGGTTGGGCAGCGCGTTGGCAGGCGCCCCCTCGACCGGCTCGAAACGGAACGCGCCGACCCGATCGAGCCGGGCCTCGGTCAGCCACTGCAGCAGATATTCGAAATCGGCCTCGGTTTCGCCCGGGAAGCCGACGACGAAGGTCGATCGGATCGCGATGTCGGGGCAAATCTCCCGCCAGCGCTCAATGCGCTCCAGCACTTTCGCCTCATTCGCCGGCCGCCGCATCGCGCGCAGCACGCTGGGGCTCGCGTGCTGGAACGGAATGTCGAGATAGGGCACGATCTTGCCTTCGGCCATCAAGGGGATGACCTGGTCGACATGCGGATAGGGATAGACATAGTGGAGCCGCACCCAGGCCCCCAGTTCGCCCAGCGCGGCGGCGAGATCGGTCATGTGCGGCCGCACCTCGCGCCCGCGCCACGTTCTGCTCTGGTCACGGATGTCCACGCCATAAGCCGAGGTATCCTGGCTGATGACGAGCAGCTCGCGCGTGCCCGCTTCGACCAGCTTTTCCGCCTCGCGCAGGATGGCGTCGGGGCGGCGGCTGATCAGATCGCCACGCAATTGCGGGATGATGCAAAAGGCGCAGCGGTGATTGCATCCCTCTGAAATCTTGAGATAGCTGTAATGGCGCGGGGTGAGCTTCAGCCCGCTTTCGGGCACCAGGTTAAGGAACGCATTGGGCGGCACCGGCGCCGCCTCATGCACCGCGCCCACCACTTGCTCATATTCATGCGCGCCGGTGATCGCGAGGACATTAGGGAAGCGCGCGCGGATCGCCTCGGCTTCCTTG
>JBOFDB010000444.1:0-5904 GCA_051646545.1 Sphingomonas sp. | reverse complement strand
ACCGATTGGTACGCCAACCCGGCGGTGCCTGCCGAGCGCGTCAAGGTGACGGTGACGGTGCTCGACCAGGATCTGCGCGCCGATGCGGTGCGCGTCGCGGTGCAGCGCCAGATCAATCGCAATGGCGAATGGGTCGGCGCCCCGGTCGAAGCGGCAACGTCGCAACGGATGGAAGACCTGATCCTGACGCGCGCCCGCGACTTGCGGCGTGCCGCGTCGATCAAATAGCCGAAAGCATCCTGTCCAATGGCGTCGCGCTTCAACGCGCTGAAGGCTGACGCGGCCTGGCAAAAGCTGTGGGAAGAGCGCCGCACCTTTGCCGCCGACAGCCACAGCGCCAAGCCCCGATCCTATGTGCTTGAGATGTTCCCCTATCCATCGGGGCGCATCCATATGGGGCATGTCCGCAATTATACGATGGGCGACGTGCTGGCGCGCTTCCGCCGGATGCAGGGCATGGAAGTCCTTCACCCGATGGGGTGGGACGCGTTCGGCATGCCCGCCGAGAACGCCGCGATGGAAAAGAAGGTCCATCCCGGCGACTGGACGCGCGCCAACATCGCAACGATGCGCGCGCAGCTGAAGCGGCTGGGCTTCGCGCTTGATTGGACGCGCGAACTGGCAACGTGCGAGCCTGATTATTACGGCCACGAGCAGGCGCTGTTCCTTGATCTGTTCGCGGCGGGGCTGGTTTATCGCAAGGAATCATCGGTCAATTGGGACCCGGTCGACATGACCGTGCTCGCCAATGAGCAGGTGATCGACGGGCGCGGCTGGCGATCGGGCGCGCTGGTTGAGCGTCGCAAGCTCAGCCAATGGTTCCTCAAGATCACCGATTTCGCCGATGACCTGCTGACCGGGCTCGACGCGCTTGAGCATTGGCCCGACAAGGTCAAGCTGATGCAGGAAAACTGGATCGGCAAGTCGAGCGGGCTGACCTTTCGGTTCAAGCTCAGCGATGGCCGCGAGGTCGAGGTGTTTACCACCCGGCCCGACACGATGTTCGGGTCGAGCTTTGTCGCGGTCGCCGCTGACCATCCGATCGCGCAGGCGCTGGCGGCGACGAATCCGGACGTTGCGGCATTTGTCGAGGCATGCCGCAAGGGCGGCACGACGGCGGCCGAAATCGAAACTCAGGAGAAAATGGGCTTCGACACCGGCTTGCGCGCAACGCATCCCTTTGATCGGGATTGGCAGTTACCCGTCTACATCGCCAATTTCGTGTTGATGGAATATGGCACCGGCGCGGTGTTTGGCGTTCCCGCGCATGACCAGCGCGATTTCGACTTTGCGTCCAAATATCGCCTGCCGATCCGCCGCGTCGTTGCCGATGGCGACAAGACCGCGCCCGATTTTGACGAGGCCGAAGCCTATACCGGCCCCGGCACGATCGTGAATTCGCGATTTCTGGATGGGCTGGATATCGAGGCGGCCAAGCGCGCCGTCATCACCCGCGCCGAAGCCGAAGGCTGGGGCAAGGGATCAACCGTGTTCCGTTTGCGCGACTGGGGCGTGAGCCGCCAGCGTTACTGGGGCACGCCCATCCCGATCATCCATTGCGCGGATTGCGGGGCGGTGCCCGTACCGCGCGAGCAACTGCCCGTCGTGCTGCCTGAGGATGTGAGCTTTGACATTCCCGGCAACCCGCTCGACCGCCATCCAACGTGGAAGCAGGTCGATTGTCCGAGCTGCGGCAGGCCCGCGCGGCGCGAGACCGACACGCTCGACACTTTTGTCGATTCCTCCTGGTATTTCATCCGCTTCGCCAGCCAGCCGAGCGACAGGCCGTTCGACCGGACCGAAGCCGAAAAATGGCTGCCGGTTGCGCAATATATCGGCGGGGTCGAGCATGCGATCCTCCACTTGCTTTATGCCCGCTTCTGGACGCGCGCGCTGCAGCGGATCGGCCGGCTCGACATCGCCGAGCCGTTTGCGGGGCTGTTCACGCAAGGAATGGTCACGCACGAGACATATCAGCGGATTGGCACCAACGAACCCGACGCGCTCGATCAGGATGGCGATTTCGAGCGCGACAATGACGCTGGCCCAAAATGGCTGTCCCCCGACGAGATCGAAAAGCGCGACGGTGGCGTCTTTGAGCGAGCAACGGGCCTGCCGGTTGAGGTTGGCCGCATCGTCAAAATGTCGAAGTCGAAGAAAAACACCGTCGATCCCGAGCCGATCGTCGATCAATATGGCGCGGATGCGGTGCGGTGGTTCATGCTCTCCGATTCGCCGCCCGAGCGTGACCTTGAATGGTCAGAAAACGGCATCGACGGCGCGTGGCGCTTCGTCCAACGTCTGTGGCGGCTTTTCGATGGCCCGCGCGACGGCGACGGTGAGGATCGCGCGCTCGACCGCAAGCTCCACCAGACCATCGTCGGCGTCGCCAGCGACATTGAGGCGCTGTCATTCAACAAGGCGGTCGCCAAGCTGTATGAGCTGGTCAATGCCATCGAACGCGCCGAGCCGTCAGCCTCGCGCACCAACGCTATCGAAACGTTGCTGCTGCTCGTCGCGCCGATGACCCCGCATCTTGCCGAAGAGGCCTGGGCGAGCTGGGGCCGCGACGGGCTGATCGCCGACGCGCCCTGGCCCGCTGTCGACACGGCATTGCTGATCGACGATGAGGTGACCATCGCCATTCAGGTCAATGGCAAGCTGCGCGACACCCAGACTATCGCCAGTGACACGCCGCGAGAGGCACTGGAGGCGCTCGCGCTCGCCAGCGCCAATGTGCAGCGTGTTCTGGACGGGGCACAGCCGAAAAAAGTGATTGTCGTTCCCGGCCGACTGGTCAACATCGTCGCATGACTCGCGCGATCGCCTGGCTGACCCTGCCCCTGCTGGCGCTGACGCTGGCGGGGTGCGGGCTGCGGCCGCTCTATTCGGGCGGGGGCGACGGGCGTGTCGCAGGTCTTCTCACCCATGTCGAGGTCGCCCCGATCGAAGGCAAATCGGGCTGGCTCGTCGCCAATGCGGTGCGTGATCGGCTGGCGGCGGGCGGCACAGGCGCGCCGGGCTATCGGCTGGAAATCAAGCTTGACGACAAGATTATCGGGCTGGGTGTCAGCGGGAATGACGTGGTGACGCGCGAACGCCGTACCTTGCGCGCGCGCTACCAATTGATTGACTTGTCGAACGGCGCGGTGGTGATCGACGCGACGGCCGGGTCCGACGCAGGGATCGACGTCGTTTCCTCCGAATATGCGACGATCGCGGCCGAGCAGACGGCGTTGGAGCGGCTGTCGGGCATCGTCGCCGACCAGATCGTCGCGCGGGTTGCGCTCTACGCTGAACGCACCACGCCGCGCGGCAAGTGAAAGCGAGCGTCGGCCAGCTTCGCAGCGCGATCGACCGTGGCGATGCAACCCGCCTGTTCCTGCTCTATGGCCCCGACGAGGCTGGCGCGCGCGAATGGGCGACGCGCCTATATCGCCGGCTTGGCCCCGGGACCGAACGGATCGAGATTGACGGCACTCAGCTGAGGAGCGACCCCGCGCGGCTCGCCACCGGGGCGGCTTCGCTATCGCTCTTCGGGGACGCGCGGCTGATCATCGTCAACAATGCGGGTGAGGAAAGCGTCGAGGCGGTGACGTTGCTGCTCGCCGCTGACCATGCCGCCAATCCGGTGGTGATGATTGCCCCCACCGCCAAGGCGACGAGCAAATTGGTCAAGGCGGCACTCGCCGCGCCCGGCGTGCTGGCCCATGCCTGCTCCCAACCCGTTGGCGAGGAAGCGAATACGCTCGCCAGCACCATCGCCGCCGAACATGGCCTGCGCGCCATGGGCCGCGTCGCGGCGCGACTGGTCGCCTTGAGCGGCGGCGACCGCGCGGTGCTGACACGCGAAATCGAAAAGCTCGCACTCTATCTCGACGCCGCGCCCGACCGCCCCAAGACGTTGGACGATGCGGCGATCGATGCGGTCGGCGCCGATTTGGGCGACAGCGAAATGGCGGCGGCGATTGACGCGGCGGTGGAGGGGCGACCCGACGCGCTGGGGGAAGCGATTGCCCGGCTCAATGAAGCGGGCACCTCGCCCATCCCGGTGCTGCGCGCGACGGTGCGGCGGCTGATGCTGGTTGCCGAACTGAGCGGCGAGGTGGCGGCGGGTAGGCCAATCGCCGAGGTGGTGGAGCGGCACAATATCTTCTTTCGCGAAAAACCCAGCATTACCCGCGCCTTGAGACAATGGACGCCGCAGCGTCTGGGCCAGGCGATTGACCATCTCCGCCGCGCCGAACGCGCGCTGATGGCGGCGAACACCGCCGGCGCCGTGCTGGCGGAAGCAGCGATGGTCGATGTCGCCCGGGCCGCGCGGCGGGCGTGAACGCGGGGCAGTTGGGTGACCGCGGTGGTGTAGGCTGGTCAGCTTGAGATGGTAACGTCGGCCGATCTTAGGCATGTATCGGCGGAACCGGATTGCCCGCTCAATAAACCCGCTCGCCACTCAGCCGCTGGCAGATCATGTCGAGCTGATCGAGGGTTGAATAGCCGAGCGTCAGCGATCCGCCCTTGGGGCCGTAGCTGATCCGTACAGACAGGCCGAGCAGATCGCCCAATTGGTGTTCAAGCGCGGCAAGATCGGTGTCGCGGCCGCCTTGCCCGGCCCCGCCGCCCTTGGGCTTGGCCCCGCGCGCGAGCTTTTCGGTGTCGCGGACCGACAGGCCCTTGGCGACGACCTGATCGGCCAGCGCCTCGGCATTGGCGGCGCCGATCAACGCACGGGCATGGCCCATGTCGAGCGCGCCTTCGATCACTAGCTGCTGAACCCGGCGCGGCAGCTGCAGCAGCCGCATCAGATTGGCGATGTGGCTGCGCGACTTGTGGACGATGCGCGCCAGTTCCTCCTGGCTATGCCCATATTCCTGGATAAGCCGTTGATAGGCCTGCGCTTCTTCAATGGCGTTAAGGTCCTGGCGCTGGATATTTTCAACCAGCGCGACTTCCAGCGTCGCTGCTTCATCAAATTCCTTGACGATGACGGGCACGTCATGGAGGCGCGCGCGCTGGGCGGCGCGCCAGCGGCGTTCGCCCGCGACGATTTGAAAACCGGTGCCGTGCGGACGCACGACGATGGGCTGGATAAGGCCGCGCGTCGCGATCGATTGGGCAAGTTCGTCAAGCGCGGCTTCGTCAAAATGGCGGCGCGGCTGGCCGGGATGCGGGCTGAGCGCGCCGACCGGCAACAGCCTGAGCCCCGCTGGCGCGACGCCCTCGGTATCGCCATTGACCGGCGCCTCCCGCTCGATATCGCCCATCAGCGCGCTGAGTCCACGGCCAAGGCCGGGACGGGGTTTGCGGGGTAGAACGGAAGGGTCGGTCATGCGGCCTGTGCGGTTGCGGCGGAACGGGGAGGATCGAGACGGCTGATCAGCTCACGCGCCAGCGCGATATAGGCTTCCGAGCCGGGGCAGCGATAATCATAGATCAACGCCGGCAGGCCGTGGCTGGGTGCTTCCGACAAGCGGACGTTGCGCGGAATGACGGTGTCGAACACCACTTTGCCGAGCACGGCACGAACATCCTGCGCAACCTGCTCGGTCAGCCGGTTGCGGCGATCATACATGGTGAGCGCAACGCCGATGATCGCAAGCCCGGGATTGAAGCGGCTGCGGATGCGCTCGACCGTGTTGAGCAGCTGGCTCAACCCCTCAAGCGCGAAGAATTCGCATTGCAGCGGCACGAGCAGCGATTCGGCCGCGACCATCGCGTTCATCGTCAGCAAGCCGAGCGAGGGCGGACAGTCGATCAGCGCCACGTCCCAATTGCCCCCCGCCCCCTCCAGCGCGAATTTCAACCGATGGGTTCGCTCATCAAGCTCGACCAGTTCGATCTCGGCACCCGAGAGGTCGACCGTTGCCGGCACGATATCGAGCCGCGGCACGCGCGTCGGCACCA
>JBOFDB010000414.1:0-1777 GCA_051646545.1 Sphingomonas sp. | reverse complement strand
CGACGATCCCTGCAGCAGCTGCAAATAGTCCACCACGACGAGGCCAATGCCGTGCCGCCGGTGCAGCCGCCGGGCGCGCGCCCTGAGGCCGGCAATCGTCAGCGCGGGGGTATCATCGATATAGAGCGGCATGGCCTGCATCTCTGCCGAGGCCTGGGCCAGCCGGTCAAAATCGGCATGGCTGATCGCGCCCTTGCGGAGTTGCTCCGAACTGATCTTGGCTTTCTCAGCCAAAATACGCGTGGCCAGCTGGTCCGACGACATTTCGAGGCTGAAGAAAGCCGCCTTCGCGCCCAGCCGCTTGCCCGGGGGAATCCCGTCCGCCTCTTCGCGCAGCCAGCGTTCCGCCGCCGACACCGCGATATTGGTGGCGAGCGAGGTTTTCGCCATCCCCGGCCGTCCACCCAGGATCAGCAAGTCCGAATTGTGCAGCCCGCCAATCTTCACATTGAGCGAATCTAGGCCGCTGGTGATCCCTGACACGCCGCCGCCGCTGTTCAGCGCCTTTTCGATATTGGCGACCGAAACGGTCATCGCCTGGCCCAGGCTGCGCGCCTGCCCCAGTTCGGCTTCTCCGCCCGACACACGGTAGAGCGCGGTTTCCGCCGCCTCAATCTGCGCCTGCGGATCGACGCTTTCGGACGTGTCCATCGCGCCTTCGATCAGCGTGCGGCCAACGGTGATCAGCTCGCGCAGCAACGCCAGTTCATGAATCTGCCGGGCAAAATCGCGCGCGCCGATCAGGCTGGCGCCGGAACCGGTCAGCTGGGCTAGATAGGATGGCCCGCCGAGGCTGCGCATCCCCTCATCAGCTTCAAAATAGGGCTTCAGCGTCACGGGATTGGCAAGCAGATTGCGCCCGACCACGTCGCTCATCCGCTCGAAAATGCGCCCATGCAGCGGCTCAAAGAAATGCAATGCGGTGAGCGCGACCGGCAGATCTTCCAGCACGCGATTGTCGATCAGGCACGCGCCCAGAAACGCCGCCTCCGCCTCCAGATTCGCCGGAAGCCGCGCTTCCTCGCGGGTCGGCTCTGCGCCGGTCATATTCACTACTGTCGCCATCATTGTCCTGTTGCGCAGCCAGCGTCCGCAAGCAAGCATCGCAGTGGTCAGCTATCCACAGCTGCCCAATGCCCTGTGGATAACATCTTTCGTGGCCCGACGCACCTTGCGCCCCCGGCGCACCGCTGCAAAAGGGGGCACGCCATGGCTGAACCTGCCTCCACCTCTCGCATCATCGACGTCACGCTCGACGAAGCAACGATCCTGTGGCGCAATGCCGACGTCGAGCAGGAACGGCGGATCGCGATTTTCGACCTGATTGAGGGCAACAGCTTTGCCCCCGCCCGCACCCATGAAGACGGTTATGCCGGGCCATATAGGCTCCACATTTCGGTCGAAGAGGGACGGCTGGTGTTTGCCATCGCCCGGGAAGATGGCAGCCCGCTGGAAATGGTCATCCTTGGCCTTGGCCGGTTCCGCCGCCCGATCCGCGATTATTTCGCGATCTGCGACAGCTATTATCAGGCGATCCGCACCGCCACCGCCGACCAGATTGAAACCGTCGATATGGCCCGCCGTGCGGTCCACAATGAAGCGGCCGAGATGCTGATCGAGCGGCTGGAGGGCAAGATTGCGGTCGATTTCGACACTGCGCGCCGTCTGTTCACGCTGATCTGCGTGCTGCACATCAAGGCATGACGGCGCCCTCCTCCTCCCTGCGCCGCACGCTTCGCTGGCTCGGTCTTTTGGCGCTGCTGGCGGGGATCATCAC
>JBOFDB010000225.1:0-1285 GCA_051646545.1 Sphingomonas sp. | reverse complement strand
CCCTCAACCCGCTGCCGCGACGATTGCAGGTAGAGGATGCGTTTGGCCGGGTGGCGTGCCTGGTAGGCGGCGAATGTTCCCTGCCCCAGCGCAGTCGCGGTCTCCGCCATGCCCAGCATCACAATGGGCTGAGGCAAATCAGCGGGCAGCATGGCGGCGAGGTCGTCCATCGACGCGCGCATCGCGGCAGGCCGGGCGGGGAGATGGCGACCGAGCACTTTGCTGACGATCAGGAAGCCGCGTTTCGGGTTGGCGCGTGCGGCGACATCGCACCATTCGGCAATATCGATGCTGTCCACGCAAAACAGGTCGAGCGTGCCGGTCGGCAGGGCAGCGGTCAGCGCGGGCCGAGGCAGGGTTGCTTGCATGAGGTCAGCTTGTGATTGAAGGGGCGGGAGCGACCGGTTCAGGCGTGGACGATGATGCTGACGACCGACTGGCGCAGCCGCGACACGACATCGCGGCGATTGCTGTCAGTCGATAGCGCAACCTTGGCTGCATCGATACCCGATGCAGCGAGCATTTCATGCACCAGCGCCACTTTGACCCCGAAATTGACATTCTCACTGATCGATCCGCGATCGCGCAACTGCCCATGCGCCAAGGACGAGGAGGTGATGCCGATCAGATTGCCGCTTTCATCAAGGATCGCGCCGCCTGACGAACCCGAGCCGATGGGGGCCGTAAACTGGAACCGGGCAACGTCGCCGTCCCATCCTTTCAGCCCAGACACATTGCCGGTCGAGACTTTGAGATCAGCACCGAGCAAGTCCATGAGCGGATAGCCCGCGACCAGGACCGCTTCGCCCAGCCAGATGGCGGCGACATTGCGCATGGGCAGCGGCTGGCCGGGGACGTCGCCCTGGAGCAACGCGAGATCGTGCAGCGGGTCGACCGCAAGCACAGTCAGCGCCTGCTGACCGCGCCCCAGTTTGAAATCATTGCCGCCTTCGATCACATGCGCGTTGGTGACGACAATGCCCGGCGCGACGAGGACGCCGCTGCCGCTACCCAAGGGCGTGCCCGGTGGGGCTTGCCTGCGCTCACTGCCGCTTCCCGACGGGCCGATCTCTCCGCCATCCCATTGCTGCTTGCGGCCGGGGATGGCGTCGACGCGAAAGCTGCGCGCGCGGGCGAAGGCTTCGATCCCGAAGGTATAACCCTCATTCGCGACCTTCACCCGCCGCGCGCCGTTGCGCATATATATTTCGGCGAAGATCACCGCCGCGAGCTGATCGACGGGCACGGGGAAATCATAGCTGGTGCCGCCAAAGTCCACAGTCAG
>JBOFDB010000182.1:0-8353 GCA_051646545.1 Sphingomonas sp. | reverse complement strand
CGACGATGCGCGCGCTGCTCTGGCCGTCGCCGAACGGATTATGCGCCTGCGCCATCGCCGCATAGGCTCCAGGATCGTCGAGCAGCCGGTCAACCTCCGCCACGATGCGCCCGGCATCGGCGCCCACCAGCCTGGCGGTGCCCGCCGCGACGCCTTCGGGCCGTTCGGTCGTTTCGCGCATCACCAGCACGGGCTTGCCCAGCCCCGGCGCTTCCTCCTGCACGCCACCCGAATCGGTCAGCACCAGGTCGCACATGCCCAGGAGCCGGACGAAATGAGGATAATCCTGCGGCGCGATCAGCGCGACATTGGCCAGACCCGCCAGCGCCGCCTCCATCGGCCCGCGCACCTCAGGGTTGGGGTGGACGGGGAAAATGATGCCGACATCGGGCCGCGCCGCAATAGCCGTCAGCGCGCGCGCGATATTGGCGAGGCCATCGCCGAAATTCTCGCGCCGATGGCTGGTGACAAGGATGATGCGGCGTCCGGCAAAACGCGCCGCCAGCGCATCGAGCGCCACGGTGCGAGCGGGATCGGCGGCCAGGCGGCGGGTGGCATCATGCAGCGCGTCGATCACCGTGTTGCCGACCATATGAACGCGGTCGGCTGGCACGGCTTCGGCCCGCAGCGCAGCGGCGGCGGTTTCGGTCGGCGCAAAATGCTGGTCGGCAATCGCGCCGATGACCTTGCGATTCACTTCCTCGGGCCAGGGGTGATAAATGTCGTGGCTGCGCAAGCCCGCCTCGACATGGCTGACCGGCAGCCGCCGATAATAAGCGGCAAGCGCGGCGCACATCGCGGTGGCGGTGTCGCCCTGCACCACGACGCGATCGGGCTTTGCGGCGTCGAACGCGGCGCCAAGCTCGGTCAGCAGCCGCGCGGTCAGCGCGTCGAGCGTCTGGCCGGGCTGCATCACGGCAAGGTCATAATCGGGGCGGATATCGCTGAAGGCAAGCACCTGGTCGAGCATGTCGCGGTGCTGGCCCGTTACGCAGACAATGGTGTCGAGCACGGGCTCGGCACGCAGCGCATGGACGAGCGGGAACAGCTTGATCGCCTCGGGCCGCGTTCCGAACACGACCATGATGCGCGGGCGCCTACCCGTCGTCGCGCCCTGGGTGCCGTTCGCGTTGCTCAATCTGCTTTCCCGCTCAATGCCTGTGCCGCCATGGCTTAGCGCATCGCTGTTAAATCGCGCTTAACCGCGTGGCATCGCCGCTCCTCAACGCCGTGCTGCGGGCAGCGGGTTACGACAGATCAAGCATTGAATGATTGACGTGGGCCGCGATCAAGGGAAAAGCCATCGGCCATGGAACCATTTATTCTGTCCGAAGCCGAGTGGCGCAAGCGGCTCAGCCCCGAGCAATATCATGTCCTGCGCGAAGCGGGCACCGAGCGCGCCTTTTCCGGCCGATATGACAATAACAAGGCCGATGGCATTTATCGCTGCGCCGGCTGCGCGGGCGAATTGTTCGACAGCGCCGACAAATATGATTCAGGATCGGGCTGGCCTAGCTTCACGCAGCCGGTAACCCCCGAAGCCGTGACCGAACATGCCGATCAAAGCCACGGCATGACGCGTACCGAAGTTCGCTGCGCCCGCTGCGACGGCCATCTGGGCCATGTGTTCCCCGATGGCCCGCCGCCCACCGGGCAGCGTTACTGCATCAATTCGGTCAGCCTGGATTTCAAGGCGCGCTAGTAGCGGCAGCGGCGCCACAGGACGCATGCCGGGGCGTCAGGCCTCGGCGCGTTCCAGCAGTTCGGCAGCGTCAAGGCCGAGCAGGTCGATCTGTTCGCGGATGCGGGGCCAAGCGGTGTCGAGGAAATGGTGGCGTTCGGCGCTGCGCAGCCGCTCGGCCGCACCGGGCAGCACGAACATGCCAACGCCACGCCGCACCTCGACATAGCCCTCATCCTGAAACCGCTGATAGGCCTTGGCAACGGTCAAGGGATTGGCGCCATGCTCAGCGGCGAGCGCGCGCACCGACGGCAGCTGATCGCCCGCGCGAAAATCACCGCGCAGCACCGCAGCGGCGATATGCTGGCGCAGGCGGATATAGACCGGGCTCTCGTCGCTGTTCATCGCTGTCATGGGGCCTTAATACAGCAAATTGGCGAAAGGTCCAGTCCCGTCACTGCCCCCAATACGACATAATCTTGCTTAAATCAGGGCGAACACGTTCTTCCGTTTCTTTTATCGGCGATCCGATGAAGATGAACCCGACGATCCGTTCGCCTGCCGCGCCAAAGGCATCGCGCACCGCATCCGAATAGGCTGCCCAGGTGGTCAGCCATTTTCCGACAAAGCCCATGGCGTGCGCGGCGTGGAGCAGGTTCATCGCCACGGCACCCGCCGATAATTCCTGCTCCCACAAGGGGATATGGCTGTCGCGCTTGGGCGATGACAGCACCACCACCAGCGCGGGCGCCTGATGCGCAAATTGCTCGACCGCGTCGAGCTCGACGCGCGTCGCCTGTGGGCGTTCGGTGCGGAACGCGCTCAGCAGCATCGCCGCCAATCGATCGCGCGCGTCGCTCGGCACCACCACGAAACGCCAGGGCGCGAGCTTGCCATGATCGGGCGTGCGCGCGGCGATGGTGATCATCGCCTCCATCTCCGCCGCGCTTGGCCCTGGCGCCCCCATGTCGCGCGGATTGGCGGAGCGACGAGTCGCCAGCAGGGTAAGCGGCGTCGAACGGTCATTATGCATGGCCCGCGCCTTAGCGTCGCCGTCGCCCGGCGCCAAGCATCGCCTGTTTACAGCGAAGCGTGAGCCGGTAATGTCCGCGCCCGTAACGCCGCCATCATCAAGAGCGGCATGACGACCAGGGAGCCTGACCGAATGGACACCGCCACCGCCGATTCCGCGCAGGAACCGGACATCAGCCACGTCAACCCCGCCGCGGGCAAAATGTGGTTCGGCCACCCGGCGCCGCTCTTCTGGCTGTTCGGCACCGAGATGTGGGAGCGTTTCGGCTATTACGGCATGCGCGCGCTGCTGACGCTTTATCTCACCAAGCATTTCGTGCTGGGCGACCGTGCCTCAACCGGGCTTTACGGTGGTTATACCGCGCTTGTCTATCTGACCCCGCTCGTCGGCGGTCTCATCGCCGATCAGTATCTCGGCTCCAAGCGCGCGGTGCGCTTTGGCGCGATCCTGATGGCGGTTGGCTATTTCACGCTGGCGTTCGGCGGCCAGCCCGCCAAGCCCTATCAGATCATCGACGGCAAGCGCTATGAAGTCACCATCGATCATTTCCGCGACCGCCCGACCAGCGACCCCGCCGAGGCGCGCTACATCACCGATGGCGGCCGAAAGCTGCTGATCAAGGGCAATGACGACAAGAGCCTGTCGCTCGTCGACGCGCAGGGCAAGGTCGTGCGGACCGCCGCGCCGGGCCACTTCAGCGACGGGGCCGATCACAGCCCGCTCTATCTCGCGATCATGCTGATCGCGCTGTCGCTGATTTCGGTTGGCAACGGCTTTTTCAAGCCCAACATCTCGACCATGGTTGGCGAACTCTACGCGCAAGGCGACCGCCGCCGCGACGCGGGCTTCACCATCTTCTACATGGGCATCAATATCGGCTCGATCCTCGGCCAGACATTGTGCGCGGCGTTCGCCGATACGATCGGCTGGCCGTACGGGCTGGGGCTGGCGGGCGTCGCGATGACGATCGCGTTTTTCATGATCAGTTACCATGGCGGGCGGCTCGATCATGTCGGCAATCCCCCCGCCAGCGGCGGCAGCGACAAATCGCTGTTGATCTATGGCGGCGCGATTATCGCGGTGCCGCTTTTCTATCTGCTCTTCGTCAACCTGATGAGCGCGACGCCACCGGCGGCGGGATCGGGCTTTGTCGGCTATCTCCAGTCGCTGTCGCTGATGGGCAAGCTGTTGTTCGGCACGTTTCTGGTCGGCGTGCCCGGCATTCTCCTCTGGTCCTTCTTCGCTGGCACGCGCACCGAGTTTCAGATGATGCTGGCGGCGATGGCGCTGATTGTGTTCAACGTCTTTTTCTGGACGCTGTTCGAACAGGCAGGATCGAGCCTGACCTTGTTCGCCGACCGCAATACCGATCGCCACTTTATCGGCGACTGGGTGCTGTCCGCCCCGCAGACGCAGAATTTCAACCCGATCGCCATCGTCATCCTCGCGCCGCTGATGAGCGCGCTGTGGGGTGCGCTGGCCAAGCGCAATCTTGAGCCGTCAATCCCGGTCAAATTCGCCGTCGCGCTGATGGGAGTGGGCGCAGGCTTCCTGTTCCTGGTGTGGGGCGCAACCAGCTTTGCGGGTGCGGATTACAAGGTCGCGATCTGGTGGCTGGTCGGCCTTTACGTCATCCATTCGATTGCCGAGCTGTGCATCTCGCCCGTTGGCCTGTCGATGATCACCAAGCTGTCGATCGCGCGGATCGTCGGCATGATGATGGGTATGTGGTTCCTGTCGATCTCGGTCGCGCAATATTTTGCGGGCGTGGTCGCGCAATTTGCCAGCGTCGATACGGTGGGCGGCCAAGTCGCCAATCTGAAAGTAAGCCTCGACACCTACACCGCGACCTTCACCACCATCGCCTGGATCGCGATTATCGCGGGTGTGGTGCTGCTCGTCCTGTCCTGGCCGCTCAAGTACTGGATGCACGGGGTCAAATGAGCGGGAGGCGTTGGTGATGGATGGCCTGACTCTGTTGGCACTCGCGTCGGCGTCGTTCGTGGCGACGCATTTCCTGCTGTCGCACCCGCTGCGCGCGCCGCTGGTCAAGGCGCTGGGTGCGGGCGGGTTCATGGGCGTGTATTCGCTCGTCGCGTTCGGCACGCTCGGCTGGATGGCGCATGCCTATAAGGCCGCCCCCGCGACGGCGCCTTATTGGGAGGTTGGCGACGGCATCTGGACGACCGTTACCATCGTCATGCTGCTGGCGAGCCTGTTGCTGATGGGATCGCTGATCGGCAATCCCGCGCTGCCCGGCCCCGCGCCTGCGGCCGCGCCGGCGCCGCGCGGCGTGTTCACCATTACGCGCCATCCCATGCTGTGGTCCTTCGCTTTATGGGCGCTGTGCCACATCGCGATCATGCCCAATGCCGCCAATCTGATCGTGTCGATCGCGATTCTGGTGCTGGCACTGGCAGGCGCGGCGTTGCAGGACGCCAAAAAGGCGGCGCTCCAGCCCGATATGTGGCGCGATTGGCAGGCGCGGACCAGCTGGCTGCCCTTTGCCGCGATTGCCACCGGCAAGGTGAAGCTTGGCGGCTTCCGCCCGCACGATTGGGCGGGGGCCATCGTGCTCTGGCTGGCGGCGACCTGGGCGCATATTCCCGGCGCGGGCGTGGCGGCGGGTGTGTGGCGGTGGCTTTGAGGGCGAGGGGCTGAGTCGCCAAGGCGGCTGACTTTTCCCGTCGCTTCGTCATGGCGAGCGTGAGCGACGCCATCCAGCAACAGCGGCGGGGCCTGGATTGCTTCGCTGGCGCGCGCAATGACGGTTGGTAGTTACTGTTTGCAGATGCCGTCTTGCCCACCCGTCACCCCAGCGGAAGCTGGGGTCGCTCGCCAACGGGCGCCCACTCGAAGCGATCCCAGCTTGCGCTGGGATGACGGGTTATGGCGCGGGGATGACGGGCTATGGCGCCGGGATGACGATTACGCGGCTGGGGTCGCCGCCTTTTCTGCCGCGCCCCGCCCCAGCACCGTCGTCGTCGCCAGGTCCATCGTCACATTGCCCAGCGTGCGTACCAGATCCGGAAACGTCTCGATCGCAACCAGCAGCCCTAAAGGTGCGATCGGCACGCCCATTGCCGCCGCGATCGGCGCGATCGAGTTGATGAAGCTGATCGATCCGGGCAGGCTGACGGCGCCCAGCGTCGTCGTTCCCGCCACCACCACGCCCGCGATCAGGCTGGCGGGCGTCACCGGCGTGCCGGTCAGCGCCGCGACATAGACGGCAACCGCCAGGTTCATCGCCGGCCCCGTCGAGCGAAACATCGCCACCGCCAGCGGCAAGGTGATGCCCGACGCGCTGTCGGCAATGCCTAGCGCTTCCGCCCCGCGCAGCATGGCGGGCAGCGAGGCGAGCGAGCTTTGCGTGCTGATCGCCACCACCTGCGCCGGTGCGCTGGCTTTCAGGAACTTGCCGAGCGACACGCGCCCGCCGATCAGCGCGAGCGGATAGGCGGCAAGCCACACGATCATCCCGATCGAGCCGACGAACAGCACATAATGAAGCAGGGCGCCAAATGCCGCGCCGCCCGCTTTCACCCCCACCTGAAACGCCAGCGCCGCCACCCCCAGCGGCGCCAGCCACAAGACCCAGCCAATCACCACCAGCATCGCATCGGCCAGCGCCTGAAAAAACCCGACGAGCAACGCGCGCGGCGCCGCCTCAAGCCGCGTCACCGCAAAGGCGAAGGCGAGCGTAAACACCACCAGCGGCAGAAACGCGCTGTTCGCCGCCGCCGCGACCGGATTGCTCGGCACCATCGCGCCGATAATCTCGCCAAAGCCGGGCACATTGCCGGGGGCCGCAACGCCCTTGATCGCGCTGGTCAACGCTGCTGCCGCCTCGCGGTCGATCGGCCAGAGCTGGATCAGCACCGGCGCGAGCAGCGCCGCCATGATCGCGCCCGACCACAAGACCCCAAGATACAGCGCCATCGACCGCCCGGCGAGCGTGCCGGCGCGCCCGGCGTCGGCGGTCTGGGCGATGCCGGTCACGATCAGCGCGACGACCAGCGGCACGATCGTCATCTGCAGGCCATTGAGCCAGGCCGTGCCGATGGGTTCCGCCACCGCGCCCAGCGTCGCTGCCCAGCCGCCGCCCGCCAGCGCCGCGCCAATCCCCGCCAACAGCCCCAATACCAGCGCCGCCAATACTCTGATGGCTTGCGACATGCTCGAAATTCCCTCCATTAGGCGCTAATGACCTTGCCCCAAGGCACATAGCGGATCAGCAGACGGCGCATGGCAAGAAAATATTTCGGCACTGATGGGATCAGGGGCGCCACCAATATCGCGCCGATGACCGCGCAGATGGCGATGAAAGTGGGCATGGCGGCGGGCGCGCATTTCCGGCGCGGCGACCATCGCCATCGTGTGGTGATCGGCAAGGACACGCGCCTTTCGGGCTATATGCTTGAAAACGCGATGGTTGCAGGCTTCACCTCGGTCGGCATGGACGTGGTGCTCGTGGGACCAATGCCGACGCCGGCGGTCGCGATGCTGACCCAATCGATGCGCGCCGACATGGGCGTGATGATTTCGGCGAGCCACAATCCCTATGCCGATAATGGCATCAAGCTGTTCGGCCCGGATGGCTATAAGCTGTCCGACGCGGACGAGATGGCGATCGAGGCGTTGATCGATGGCGATGTGGCCCTGGCGCCGTCCGCCGAAATCGGCCGTGCGCGGCGCGTCGAGGATGCGCGCGGCCGCTACATCAATTCCGCCAAAAGCACCTTTCCGTCGCATCTGACGCTCGATGGCCTGCGCATCGTCGTCGATTGCGCCAACGGCGCTTCCTATCAGGTCGCGCCATCGGCCCTGTGGGAATTGGGGGCGGATGTCGTTGCGATCGGCGTGTCGCCCAATGGCAAGAACATCAATGACGGCGTCGGCTCAACCGCGCCGCAAACGCTTTGCGACACCGTGGTCGCATCGGGCGCGCAGATCGGCATCGCGCTTGATGGCGACGCCGACCGGCTGATCGTCGTCGACGAAAATGGCCGGGTCGTCGATGGCGACCAGCTGATGGCGACGATTGCGGAAGGCTGGGCGCGGCGCGGGCGGCTGAAAGGCGCGGCACTGGTCGCGACGGTCATGTCGAATCTGGGGCTGGAGCGGCGGCTGTTCGACCAGGGCATCGCGCTGCACCGCACCAAGGTGGGCGACCGTTATGTACTTGAGGCGATGCGCGAGCGCGGCTTCAACGTGGGCGGCGAACAATCGGGCCACATCATCCTGAGCGACTATGCGACGACCGGTGACGGCCTGGTCGCCGCGCTCCAGGTGCTTGCCGAACTGGTCGAATCGGGTGCACCCGCCAGCGAGGTGCTGCACCGCTTTGATCCAGTGCCCCAATTGCTCAAAAATGTCCGCTTCAAGGGCGGCAAGCCGCTCGACGATGCGCGCGTGCAGGATGTTATCGCCACCGCCGAAGCCGAGCTCGACGGCAAGGGCCGCCTCGTCATCCGCCCCTCCGGCACCGAACCCGTGATCCGCGTGATGGCGGAAGGCGATGACCGGGGCCAGGTGGAAGCCGTGGTCGACCGCATCTGCGCCGCGGTGACGGAAGCGGCGGCCTAAAGCCTGATCGGCCATCGCTGCGGCGCCGCCGCCGGACCCGCCATCCCTCCAGC
>JBOFDB010000437.1:0-13402 GCA_051646545.1 Sphingomonas sp. | reverse complement strand
GGCAGAACGCGTAGCGCGTTGATTACCCGGTATGAATGGCAAGGCGGACACGAAGCGGTGCTGCGCTTCGGGCCACCCGTCGGGCCAACCGTGCTGATCGCTCCGGCATTGTTTGAGGAAGCCAATCGGACCCGCGCCTTCACCGTCACTCTGCAACGCGCGCTGGCTGATTTGAGCCTGGCAAGCATGCTGCCCGATTTGCCGGGCACCAACGAAAGCGTGGTCGATACCGAGCAAGCGACGCTGGCAAACTGGCAAGCGGCCTTCGCCGCCGCCGCGCAATCGGCCGCCCGGCATGGCCATGTCCATGTCGCGGCGATTCGCGGTGGCGCCCTGGTCGATCGCCTCGCCAAGACGCGCAGCCGCTGGTATTTCGCGCCGGTCGCGGGCGAAGCGCTGGTCCGCGACCTGATGCGGGCGCGCAAAGTGGCGCAAATCAACCATAACGCGCCCGAAGCGGAAGGCGATGTTTACGAGCTTGCAGGCAACCGACTGTCAGCGACGATGATTGCCGAGTTGCGCGCGGCCGCTCCCTCCACCGCTGCCCCGGTGCGCACCTTGCGCCTGCGTGATGACGCCATGCCGTCGAACCGCTCGGTTGATGGCGCGCCATTGTGGCGCCGTGCCGAGCCAGAAAACGACCTGGCGCTTGCTGGCCTGCTGGCGGCGGATCTCGCCTCCTGGGTGCGGCAATGCGAAAAATAGTCGAATTTGATTGTGTCGGCGACCGGCTGGTCGGCACGCTCGACACTGGTGGCAGCAGCACCGGGTTGCTGATCGTTTCGGGCGGCAATGAAGTGCGCGCCGGGGCGCATCGGGGCATGGCGCGGCTGGCGCGGCTGATCGCGGACCTGGGCTGCCCGGTTTTCCGGTTTGACCGGCGCGGCGTCGGCGACTCAACCGGTGCCAATGGCAGTTTTCGCGCCTCGCGGCCCGATATTAACGGCGCCATCGCCGCTTTTCGCCACCACGCGCCCGGCGTCCGGCGCATCATCGGCTTTGGCATTTGCGACGCGGCGACCGCATTGGCGCTGTTCGGCGAGGCGATTGATCGGCTGGTGCTCGCCAATCCGTGGCTGCACGATGATGGCGATGGTTTGCCCAATGCCGATGCCATCCGCGCTCGTTATGCCTATAAGCTGCGCGACCCCAGCAATTGGGCGCGCGCGCTGACCGGTGGCATCAGCTTTGGCAAGGTCGCCAAGGGGGTCGGCAAGATCGCAATGGGTGGCTCGCCGCGCGATCGCGCGATGGAGACCGACCTGTTTGCCGCGCTGAAGCGCCGGGGCGACAGCGTCATTCTGGTGGCAAACGGCGATGGCACGGGGTTGACCTTCCTTGCCGCCGCCGACCGCCATGATTTCGTTCGCGGCATCAAGCTGATCGAAACCGATTCGCACAGCTTCGCACGCAACAGCGACGAAGCCGTGCTGATCACCGCGCTGACCGAGGTGTTAGGGATTACCCCGCCGTAACGCCGCGCCGCCGCGTCGAGGGCGCTAACTGCCCGCGCTGTGGGGCGATAGCCTATTCCGCCGCCTCAGCCAGCTTTTCGAAATCCGCTTCCGCCAGAAAACGCTCGGCATCCAGCGCCGCCATGCAGCCCGTGCCTGCAGCCGTGATCGCCTGGCGATAGATTTTGTCCATCACATCGCCACAGGCGAACACGCCCGCGACGCTGGTTTTGGTCGATCCCTTTTCGACCTCGATATAGCCGTCGCTGTCCAGCTTCAGGTGCCCGCGGAACAATTCGGTCGCAGGATGGTGGCCAATCGCCACGAAAGCGCCGTCGACCGCGATCGACGAAATCTGCGCGGTCTGCGTGTCGAGCAGTTCCAGCGTCGTCAGCGTTTCCGGCTTGCCCGCGCCATAGAAATTGCGGACTTCCTTGTTCCAAACCACTGTGATCTTGGGATTGGCGAACAACCGTTCCTGCAGGATTTTTTCGGCACGCAAGCTGTCGCGGCGATGGATCAGCGTGACGTCGTCGCTATGGTTGGTGAGGTAGAGCGCTTCCTCAACCGCAGTGTTGCCGCCGCCGATCACCGCGACTTTCTTGCCGCGATAGAAAAAGCCGTCGCAGGTGGCGCAGGCCGAAACGCCCTTGCCCTTCATCGCCTCTTCGGTGTCGAGGCCCAGCCACTTTGCCTGGGCGCCCGTCGCGACGATCAGCACGTCGCCCAGATACACATCACCGCTATCACCGACCAGGCGGAACGGGCGCCGCGACAGATCAACCTCGACAATCGTGTCGTACATCAGCGTCGTGCCGACATGTTCGGCCTGCGCGGCCATTTCTCCCATCAGCCAGGGGCCCTGGATGACATTGCGAAAGCCGGGATAGTTTTCGACATCGGTCGTCGTGGTCAGCTGGCCGCCCGGCTGAATGCCCTGCACCAGAATGGGCTTCATGCCGGCGCGCGCGCCATAAATCGCGGCGGACAGGCCAGCGGGCCCCGATCCCAAAATCAGCATGCGCGTCGTGTGCGTCGTCGTCATCATTACCACCGATTTTTTCAGCTCAGCGCTGTCATTGCGTTGTGGATGTGGCTTACGTTGCCCCGCAATAAAAGGATACAGCGTCGATTGATTTCGTTTCGGCGATGACAGCGATGCTTGGCCTCGCGCGGCTGCTATGCCACCCCTCTAATGCCGACGATGCGCGAACAGCACCGGCACGGGGCTTTCGCTCAGCATTGAATGCGTGGCACCGCCAAACACCGCCTCAATGCTGCGCGATCGGCTGAAGCTGCCCATCACGACATAGTCGGGTGCGCGGGTCGACACCGTCTCAAGGATGATCTGACCAGCCCGGGCCGGTACTGATTGATGTTGCTCGATGCGGGCATGGATGGCGTGACGCGACAGATACGCCGCTGCCTCCTCCAACGGAATCTGGATAGACCCATCATCGATATGGAACAGCGTGACTTCCGCCGCGCGGGTCAGCAGCGGCGTTGCCACGCGCAATGCCTCTTCAGCGTCAGGCGATCCGTCCCAAGCGACCAGGGCGTGGCCGTGCGGGTTCAGCCCGCGCGCCGTAGCCGGGACCGCCAGCACCGGCAAATGGCCCCAGACCAACAAGTCGGCGGCCAACCCGGCCATATCGGGGAACGGGACCGTATCGATCTTGCGGTTGATGACGATCAAATCGCACAGCGCGGCCGCATCCTTGATCGCATAAGCGAGGTCGCCCGTCACATTCAGCCAGTCGAACGGCACGTCTTCGTGTCGCAACCGCGCCTGCATCGTGTCGCGATTGGCGCGTTGCGCTTGTTCCTCCTCTTCCAGCAGCAAGGCGCTGCCGCCGACGACGTCATATTGCGTCACCAGACGGGGAATGATCGCAACATCGACGCATTTCAAATGACCATCAATGGCGCGCGTCACGTCGAGCGCGACTTGAAACCTGGCTTCCTGGCCAGGATCATCGTGCATCAGCACCAGGACATTTTTCATTGAACCGCCCTCCATCACCCGGCGGCGCGAGCGAGCGTCGCTGCGCCTGAACCAATGATGCCGCCAGCCAGGGCGCGCGCATTGATCCCAAGCAAATGAGGCTACGATTTGGTAGCGGAGGAGGGACTTGAACCCCCGACCCCAGGATTATGATTCCCGTGCTCTAACCAGCTGAGCTACTCCGCCCCTAGGGGGCCGCCCTTTATCGGCGAAGGCGCGCCTATAGGAAAGCGCGTCCGACCGGTCAACGGGGTTCAGCCGCGAAAGGAATAACGCGCAATCGCTTCCCAGGGCCCGCCGCGATACCACCAGCAGGCAAGGCCCGAAATGGCGAGCGAGCGGGGTACAAAGCCCGCCGACAGGTCCGCGAGCAGCGCGCGCGCCGCCTCGGGCGTCACCTTGTTCTGGACCGTGACGTGCGGCCGCCAGGGCGCGGCATCCTGCGGCGTCAGCAGCCCTGAAAAACGATCGGCCAGCCGCGCGCGAAGCGCCGCAAGATCGGGCGACTCGACGCGGTAGGCAACGCCCCGGCCCAGCGACATCACCCCCGAGACGCGCGCTGCCGGTGCCGATGCCCGCGCTTCCTCTGCCAGCATGCCCCGCAATTCCGCCTCCACCGATGGCGGCAGATGGTGAAACAGCGTCAGATGCGCCGCCAGGAAATTGCGCTCGGGCGGGAAATGCTGCCGCCGCAAGCCGTCAAGCCAGGCAAAATCGCTTGTCCCCAACAGCGCCGTCACGATGATCGGCGCCGACGCGCCGCTGACGCCCGCGCTCAAATCTCGACCTGGCTGCCCAGTTCGACCACGCGATTGGTGGGCAGCCGAAAAAACTCCATCGCGCTTTCCGCGTTACGCAGCATCCAGGCGAACAGCTTTTCCCGCCAGATCGACATGCCCGGTCGCGATGACGGCAGCAGCGTCTGGCGCGCGAGGAAAAAGCTTGTGTCCATCATCCGGAATTCAGCGCCACAGCGATCGACATTGGCCAGCGCGGCAGGCACGTCGGCATCTTCCATAAACCCGAAGCGCAGGATCATGCGGTGAAAGCCGTGGCCCAAATCCTCGATCATGCAGCGATCGTCCGCTGCCCAGAACGGTACATCCATGATTTTGACCGTCAACAGCACGATGCGTTCGTGCAGCACCTTGTTATGCTTCAGATTGTGGAGCAGCGCATGCGGCACGCCATCGGCGCTTGAGGTCATGAACACGGCGGTGCCCGGCACCCGCGCCGCAGCGGTGGCGGCGGAGCGGATGAAGATGCTCATCGGCATCGATCCTTCGCGCATCCGCTCCATCATCAGCTTGCGGCCCTTGGACCATGTCGTCAGCATCGCGAAGATGAACAGGCCAAGCATCAGGGGGAACCAGCCGCCCGAGGTCACCTTGGTCAGATTGGCGCTCAAATAGCTGCCGTCGAGCAGGAACAGCGCCGCCAGCATGGGAACAGCATAATAGGGTTTCCATTGCCATAGCCGGAAGAACACCACCGCCATCAGGCACGTGTCGATCGTCATCGCGCCGGTGACCGCAATGCCATAGGCCGAAATCAGGCCTGTGCTGCTGCGGAACGACAGCAGCAGCAGCAGCGCCATTGCCAGCAACAGCCAGTTGATCAGCGGCACGTAAATCTGCCCGGCGACCGACGCGCTCTGGTGCTCGATGCGCAGGCGCGGCATGAAACCCAGCTGGATTGCCTGCTGCGTCACCAGGAACGCGCCCGAAATGACTGCCTGGCACGCGATGATCGCCGCGGCGATTGCCACCAGCACCAACGGCAGGCGCAGTTGCTCGGGCGCGAGCATGAAGAACGGGCTCGCCAGCACGGCCTCGCCATGGCGCAACACCAAAGCCGCTTGCCCCAGATAATTGAGCATGAGCGCGGGCAGAACGAAAATCAGCCACGATACCCCGATGGGCATGCGGCCAAAGGCGCCCATGTCGGCATAAAGCGCCTCGGCCCCCGTCACCGCGAGCACCACCGAGCCGAGCGCGAGAAAGCCATGCCAGGGATCAGCAATCAGAAAATTCCCGGCCACATGCGGCGACAGCGCCAGCAGCACGTGCGGCGTGCGGACGATACTCATCACCCCCAGGGTGCCGATCGTCACGAAATAAATCAGCATGGCCGGCCCAAACAACGCGGCGACCCGCCCCGTCCGCCCGCGCTGGAGCGTGAACAGCATCACCAATATGCCAACCGTGATGGGAAGCACCAATCCGTGCGCCCCGGGTGCCGCCACGTTCAACCCCTCGACCGCGCTCAACACCGTAACCGCCGGCGTGATCGCGCTGTCGCCATAAAACAACGCTGTCGCCATAACGCCGAGCAGCACAATGCCCCTTGACCAGCGTGCGGTGCGCGTGCGTCCCGATACCAGCGCCAGCAATGCCAGGCTGCCGCCTTCGCCCTTATTATCAGCGCGCATGATGACGCCGACATATTTGACGCCGACCACCAGCATCATCGACCAGAAGATCAGGCTGGCGACGCCCATGACGTGCAAGGTGTCGACCGCCAGGCGATGATGGCCGGTAAAGGCATCGCGAAAGGCATAGATGGGGCTGGTGCCGATATCGCCGAACACGACACCGATAGCACCGACCGCCAATTGCAGAACGGGCGATCGCGGCGCGTGAGTCGCACCGGCCGGGGCAGCCGCAGGCGGCGCAATCGTGGCGGTGCTCACCGCCAAGCCCTTGGCAAAGAAACCGGAATTGCGTTCGTCATCGTCCAGCCGAAACCTGCCCAGGCGCCGCTTGGCCGTGTATCACGGCAGCGCGAGGCGCGCCATTACTCGCCTTTGTCCGCCGACGCCAGCCTGCCCAGCAGGGCATTTGCTTCGCCCCGCGTCGGCACCTGACGCAGCACGAAACTGCTGCTGATCGTCATAACGCCTGGCAGCCGCCCAAGATGCTCGCGATGCATTCGTTCATAATCATCGAGATCGCGGCAGATTATCTTAAGCCGATAATCCTGGGCGCCCGACACCAGCACGCATTCCACCACGCCATCAATCTCGGCCACGGCGCGCTCAAAGCGTTCGAGATCTTCCTCAACCTGCGTGCCCAGCGTGATGTCGACCAGCGCGGTGACGTGGAACCCCAGGCGCCGGTGCGCCATCCGCGCGGGATATCCCTCAATCAGTCCCGCCGCCTCCAGCGCCTGAATGCGGCGGCTGCAGGCCGATTGCGACAGCCCCGCCAGCCCGGCGATCTGGCTGACCGAGGTGCGCGCATCGGTGGCCAGCGCGCGAAGGATCGACAGGTCGATTCGATCAATTTGCATAAATGACGCAGATGGAGCTGCGTCAACGCAAAGTCCATGCGCAAAGCCGGCAATGGGCGACCAACATTGCACAGATTCGGGTGGCAAATTTGATTATGTCGCTCGCCAACACATCCACAAGGAGAGCGACAATGCGCATCGGCGTGCCCAAGGAAATCAAGAACCACGAATATCGCGTCGGCCTCACGCCCTCGTCGGTCGCGGAACTGGTGCAGGCCGGACATTCGGTCGTCGTCGAAACCAGGGCGGGCGCCGGCATCGATTTCGAGGACCAGGATTATGTCGAGGCGGGCGCGCGCATCGTCGCCACGGTAACAGAGGTTTTCGCCCAATCCGACATGATCGTGAAGGTGAAGGAACCGCAGCCGCAGGAAATCGCGCTGCTCGAACCGCGCCACCTGCTCTTCACCTATCTCCACCTCGCCGCCGACAAGCCGCAAGCCGAAGGGCTGATGAAATCGGGCGCGACGTGCATTGCCTATGAGACGGTGACCGCACGCGACGGATCGCTTCCCCTGCTCAAACCGATGAGCGAAGTCGCCGGCCGCATGTCGGTACAGGTCGGCGCCCATTATCTCGAGAAGGAACAAGGCGGGCGCGGCGTGCTGCTCGGCGGCGTTCCCGGCGTGGCGCCCGCGCGGGTCGCGATCCTGGGCGGCGGCGTGTCGGGCGTCAACGCGGCGCAGATGGCGGTCGGCATGCGCGCCGATGTGACGATCTACGACATCAACAATGCGCGGCTCGCCGAGCTCGACATGTTCTTTTCCAGCCAGATCAAGACCGCTTATGCCAGCAGCGCGGCGATTGCCGCGGCGGTGCGCAACGCGCATCTGGTGATCGGCGCCGTCCTGGTGCCCGGCGCGGCCGCGCCCAAGCTCGTCACGCGCGAGATGGTGAAGACGATGAAGCGCGGCTCGGTGATGGTCGATATCGCCATTGATCAGGGCGGCTGCTTTGAGACGAGCCATGCCACGACGCACGAAAACCCGGTGTTCGAAGTCGATGGCGTGATCCATTATTGCGTCGCCAACATGCCCGGCGCGGTCGCGCGGACCAGCGCGTTTGCCCTCAACAACGCCACCCTGCCCTTTGCACTGAAGCTCGCCAATCTGGGCGCGGAAGCCGCGATGGCGGCCGACCCGCATCTGGCGAACGGACTGAATGTGTCGGGCGGCAAGATCCGGCACGCGGCCGTGGCGGAAGCGCTGGCGTTGCCGTTGAATTGACTTGTCTGTCCTATCGCATTTTCAAGCTCCTCTCCCCTTGCGGGAGAGGATAGCGCAGCTTAGCGCGTTAGCGCTTAGCGGAGCTTGGTGAGGGGGGACTCCCGCCATCGATGGTGCAGACTTACCCCTCACCCAACTCCGGCTAAGCCTTTGCTATTCGCAAAGACTAAGTCTTGGTATCCCTCTCCCGCAAGGGGAGAGGGTAATGATGGCCCCGCTCCGCAGCCCGGCTACCCCCGCCCGATCAGCCGCTGGGCGATCTTGTCCGCGACCGCCGACGCCGGCTCGCCCGTCCGCGCGCTTTCATCCCACACCTGGTCGAGCCGATCGGGGATTTTGCGGATGCGCGCTTCCACCTCGGCGCGGTCGCCTTGCCCCAGATATTCCAGGCACACATTGATGATGCCGCCCGCGTTGATGACATAATCGGGCGCATAGGTGATGCCGCGCGCGTGCAGGCGCCAGCCATCCTCCGGCGTCGCGAGCTGATTGTTCGCGCCGCCCGCGATGACTTTGGTACGCAAGCCCGCGATCGACGCCTCGGTCAGGATCGCGCCCAAAGCGTTGGGGCTGACGATATCGGCCTCAACCGACAGGATCGCCTCCGCCGCGATTGCCTCAGCGCCCAGCTCGTCGGCCAGCGCCTGCGCCCGCGCGCCATCGACATCAGCCAGCGTCAGCCGCGCGCCATCCGCCGCCAGCAACCGCGCCAGCCCGCCGCCGACCGAGCCGACGCCCTGGATCGCGACATGGACACCCTTCATGCCATCCGCACCCAGCCCGCGCTTCGCCGCCGCCTTGACGCCCAGATAGACGCCCAATGCCGTCGAAGGGCCGGGATTGCCGCCCGCAGCACCACTTGCCACCGGCAGGCCGGAGACATGCTTGGTCTCGGTCGCGATCGTCACCATGTCCTGGTCCGACATGCCGACATCTTCCGCCGTCACATAGCGCCCGCCGAGCGACTGAATGGCGCGGCCAAAGGCCTTGAGCAATTCGGGCGTCTTGGCTCGGCCCGGCCCCGCCAGCACCACGCCCTTGCCGCCGCCCATGGGCAGGCCGGCCATGGCGTTCTTATAACTCATGCCGCGCGACAGGCGCAGCGCGTCGGTGATCGCATCCTGCTGGTTCGGATAATGCCAGAAGCGCACACCGCCACCCGCCGGCCCTAAATGCGTCGAGTGGATCGCGATGACTGCCTGCAGCCCCGATTTGGGATCGGTGAAGAGGTGAACGCCCTCATGGTCGTCAAAATCGGGAAAGCCCCAGCGGCTGGTCACGGATCACCCCTGAACGCGAGTGGATGGGGCGACCGACGGGAATTGAACCCGCAACCTCTGGTACCACAAACCAGCGCTCTAACCGATTGAGCTACGGTCGCCGTAGAGACCGCGCCCCCTAGCGGTTGGCGGGTGCCAGCGTCAAGGCTGATGGGGCATGGCATGGCGGGAAAGATGGGCATGCCGCAATCCCGCTGGCCAAGCGCGCCGCGCTTTGGCAGCATCGCGGCATGGCGACGCCGCTTTCCCTGCCCGCCGACCTGCCATTGACCTGCGGCTTGCCGGGCGCGCCCATTGTCGCCCGGCTTTCCGCGACGGCAGGCGTGCAGCGGACGCCCTCGCCCAAGCTCACGCTGTTTCAGTATCGCGGTTTTCTGAGCGCGGCGGAATGCGCGCCGTTCATCACGCGCATTGATGAGCAGCGCCGCCCGTCCACCGTCTCCGACTATAATGGCGATGCCGGCTTTCGCACGAGCGAGACGTGCGACATCCCGCGCGACGATCCTGCCTCGATCGCGCTCGACCTGAAAATCGCGGCGCTGACCGGTCTTGACCCTGCTTATGGCGAGCCGCTGCAGGGCCAGCGTTATGCGGTCGGCCAGGAATTCAAGCAGCACACCGATTATTTCGAACCGAACGGCGTTGATTATCAGCTTTATTGCGGCGTCCATGGCCAGCGGACCTGGACGGTAATGATCTATCTGAACGAGCCGATCGCCGGCGGCGCCACCCGGTTCAAGGCGATCGACAAGATTTTTCAACCCGAAACCGGCAAATTGCTCGCCTGGGACAATCGCCGAGCCGATGGCACGCCCAACCCCGCCACTCTGCACGCCGGAATGAAAGTGCGCGCGGGCGCCAAATATGTGCTGACCAAATGGTTCCGCGAACGGACCTGGGGCTAATCGCCGACCGCCCAACGCCCGCCGAAGGTCGCGAATGTTCCCCAATGTTCCCACTGACCATGGGGTTTGCGCGGACGCTCGCTTACGCGCCCCGGTTGGCCGATAAAGTGCGGGCGACAATGGGAAAGAGCCGCAGCACTATAGGCCGGGAAGCGGCTGTAGGACATTGGCCGTCCTTGGCCCTCATGGCCAGAGCCAAATGCCAGCCATCCGCCGCCGGATGGTGGGCGCGACAGGGATTGAACCTGTGACCCCACCCGTGTGAAGGGTGTGCTCTACCGCTGAGCTACGCGCCCGATATCCGGGGAAAGTGATGCGGGCGACGGCCCCGCGTCACCCAATCAGGCGGCGCCCTTTAGCACGGCGCCAGTGCTTGTCCAGCCCCGCCATCGACGGGGCTGGACGAGAAATATCAGTTTACCGCGTCCTTCAGGCCTTTACCGGCCTTGAACTTGGGCTGGGCCGATGCCTTGATCGTCATCGGCTCGCCGGTGCGCGGATTGCGACCCGTGGATGCCTTGCGCTTGCTGACGGAAAAGGTGCCAAAGCCGACCAAGCGGACTTCATTACCTTTTTTGAGTGATCCGGTGATGGCGTCGAAAACGGCCTCAACCGCCTTGCTGGCATCGCCCTTGCCGAGGCCCGAGGCATCGGCAACCGCTCCGATCAATTCCTGCTTGTTCATCCAGGGAACCCCCGTTTCGTCTTGTTTATAAACTGAGTCGCGGCCTAGGCCGGAGGCGCAGTAACGCCTCTCCGCCCGTCGCTGTCAAAACAAAATCGTCACAATTGGCGTAACAGCCGCACAAAAAAGGCTGAATTCCGCGTTTAGTGATGCACTTCCCCCGCCGATTGCACGCCCGCAGGCGGAAAAGCGGCCATCTCATCGGCGTCGGTCCAGTCGATCGCGGTCAGCGGCTCGGTCAAGGCGAGCCGCAGCACTTCATCGACATGGCGGACCGGGACGATCGACAGGCCCTCGCGGATATTCGCCGGGATTTCCGACAAATCCTTCTCATTTTCCTGGGGGATAAGCACCGTGGTGATGCCGCCGCGCAGCGCCGCCAACAGCTTTTCCTTCAGGCCGCCAATCGGCAGCACGCGCCCGCGCAGCGTGACTTCACCCGTCATCGCCACATCGCGGCGCACCGCCACCCCGGTCAACGTCGAGACGATCGAGGTGACGATGCCGATCCCCGCCGATGGGCCATCCTTGGGCACCGCGCCTTCGGGCAAGTGGATGTGAATGTCCTTGCGGGCGAAAACGCTGGGCTTGATGCCATAGCTCGGAGCGCGCGCTTTCACGAAGCTCATCGCGGCTTCGACCGATTCCTTCATCACATCGCCGAGCTTGCCGGTGGTCTTCACCCCGCCCTTGCCCGCAACCGTGACGCTTTCGATCGTCAACAGCTCACCGCCCACCTCGGTCCAGGCAAGCCCGGTGACCGCGCCGATCTGATGCTCCTCCTCCGACACGCCGAAGCGATATTTGCGGACGCCGGCGAACTCATGGAGATTGTCGGGCGTCACTTCAATGCGCTCGGCCTTGCCTTCCAGGATGCGGCGCAACGCCTTGCGCGCCAGCTTGGCGATTTCGCGTTCCAGCGTGCGGACGCCCGCCTCGCGCGTGTAATAGCGGATCAGGTCGCGCAGGCCGGCCGACGTCAGGACGAACTCGTCATCCTTCAGCCCATGCGCCTCGATCTGCTTCTTGATCAGATGGCGCTCGGCGATCTCGACCTTCTCATCCTCGGTATAGCCTTCGAGCCGGATGATCTCCATGCGATCGAGCAGCGGCTGCGGCAGGTTGAGCGTGTTGGCCGTGCAGACGAACATCACGTCCGACAAGTCGAGGTCGATTTCGAGATAATGGTCCTGAAAGCGGTTATTCTGCTCAGGGTCGAGCACTTCGAGCAACGCCGACGCCGGATCGCCCCGGAAATCCTGGCCCAGCTTGTCAATCTCATCGAGCAGGAACAGCGGGTTGGACGTGCCGGCCTTTTTCAGATTGGCGACGATCTTGCCGGGTAGTGAGCCGATATAGGTGCGCCGGTGGCCGCGAATCTCGGCCTCATCGCGCACGCCGCCCAGCGACTGGCGGACGAATTCGCGCCCCGTCGCCTTGGCGATCGATTTGCCCAGGCTGGTCTTGCCGACGCCGGGCGGACCGACGAGGCACAGAATCGGCCCCTTCAGCTTGTTGGTGCGTGCCTGCACCGCAAGATACTCGACAATGCGGTCCTTGACCTTGTCGAGCGCATAATGATCCTCATCAAGCACCGCTTGGGCCGAGGCGATGTCGCGCTTCAGCTTGGATTTCTTGCCCCAGGGCAGGCCGAGCAGCACATCGAGATAATTGCGCACCACCGTTGCTTCGGCTGACATCGGCGCCATTGTCTTCAGCTTCTTGAGCTCGCCCTGCGCCTTGGTGCGCGCTTCCTTGGAGAGCTTGAGCGTCGCGATCTTCTGGGTCAGCTCGGCGATCTCATCGCCCTCGCCTTCCTCGCCCTCATTGCCCAGCTCACGCTGAATCGCCTTGAGCTGCTCGTTGAGGTAATATTCGCGCTGCGTCTTCTCCATCTGGCGCTTGACGCGGCTTTTGATCTTCTTTTCGACCTGGAGCACGCCAAGCTCGCCTTCCATGAAGGCATAGACCATTTCGAGCCGCTTGGCAGGATCGGCCTCAACCAGCAGCGACTGCTTGTCCGATACCTTGATCGCGATATTGGCGGCAACGGCATCGGCCAGCCGCGACGGGTCTTCGATTTCGGCCAGTTGCACCGCCGTTTCGGCGGGCAGCTTGCGGTTGAGCTTGGCGTAATTCTCAAACTGCTCGACCACCGAGCGCATCAGCGCCAGCGTTTCCTGGCTCAGACGCCCCACCGCGTCGGGCAGCGCGCGATCAAGCGCGTCGGCGGCGTCGCTCAGATCCGACGCGCCGTCATCGCCCTCAAGCACGGTCACGTCGGCCGTCAAATGCCCGCCCGACGAGGTGCCAAGCTGTTCGAGCCGCGCGCGACGCTTGCCTTCGACCAGCACGCGCACCGTGCCGTCAGGCAGCTTCAGCAGCTGCAGCACGGTTGCGGTGACGCCGATGTCATACAGATCATCGGCTTCGGGATCGTCCTGCGCGGGGTCGAGCTGGGCGAGGAGGAAGATTTCCTTGTCGGCATTCATCGCCGTTTCGAGCGCGGCGACCGATTTGTCCCGGCCGACGAAAAGCGGCACAATCATCTGGGGG
>JBOFDB010000048.1:0-5870 GCA_051646545.1 Sphingomonas sp. | reverse complement strand
GGACGCGGATGAAGGGCGGCGGGCGGCCTTTGCTCCCTCTCCCCTCCGGGGAGAGGGCCGGGGTGAGGGGCCGCCACAGGCGACCCCGCCTGGCTCTGCCCCTCACCCAACCCTCTCCCCCAAGGGGGAGAGGGCTATTGCGCTTGCCGACCCCGAGACGCTGGACCTTTCCACCTTCGACGCGCTGATTGTTTCCCCTGGCGTGCCGCTCAACACGCACCCGATTGCCGCCAGGGCGTGCGCTGCCGGGGTGCCGATCATCGGCGATATCGAGTTGTTCGCCCAGGCGCGTGCCAGCCTGCCGTCGCACAAAGTCGTCGGCATCACCGGCACCAATGGCAAGTCGACCACCACCGCGCTCATCCACCACATCATCCAGACCGCTGGCGTGCCGACGCTGATGGGTGGCAATATCGGCCTGCCGATCTTGGCGCAGGCGCCGCTGCCTGAAGGTGGCATCTATGTGCTGGAGCTTTCCAGCTATCAGATCGACCTGACATTGACGCTGGATTGCGACGTCGCGGTGCTGCTCAACATCACGCCCGACCATCTCGATCGCTATGATGGTTTCGACGCCTATGCCGCCGCCAAGGCCCGGCTGTTCGCCATGCAGTCGGCCCGTCACGTCGCGATCGTCAATATTGGCGATGTGCCCTCGGCCAAAATCGCGCGCAGCCTGTCGGCCCGCGCCGAGCATCTCATCAAGATCGCGCCCGGTTTTTGCATGGATCAATCGCGCTGGCCCGCGTTGCAGGGGCCGCACAACGCGCAGAACGCGCTCGCCGCGATCAATGCGTGCGAGGCGCTCGGTATCCCCGGCGCGGCGATCGATACGGGCCTTGCGACCTTTACTGGCCTGCCGCACCGCACCCAGCGGATCGCGACGGTGGGCGGCGTTGCCTATGTCGATGACAGCAAGGCGACCAATGCGGAATCGACCGCGCCTGCCCTGGCCGCGTTTGACCGCATCCACTGGATCGTCGGCGGGCGCGCGAAGAGCGACAATCTCGATCCGTGCCGCCCGCATTTCGGCCATGTCGCGCGTGCCTATACGATTGGCGAGGCGGGCCCGCGCTTTGCGGAAATCCTGAAGGGCGAGATGCCGGTTGAGGAGTGCGGGACGCTTGACGTGGCGGTCGCGCGCGCGGCCGCGGCGGCGCAGCCGGGGGAAACGGTGCTGCTGTCGCCGGCCTGCGCGTCCTTCGATCAGTTTAGCGATTACGAAGCGCGGGGCGCTGCCTTTCGCGCGGCAGTGGAGGGGCTGCAATGACCACGGCAAGCGCAGGGGGACGGGCGCTCTGGGCAAAAATGAAACCACGCGGCGGGCGGGGGGATCGCAGCCCGCTTGGCATGTGGTTTTGGGATATTGACCGCGTGCTGTTGCTGCTCGCGCTGCTGCTGATGGCGATTGGCCTGTTGGCGGTGGCGGCGGCGTCGCCGGCCTCGGCAGTGCGCTATTCGGGCGATCGCGTCCATGTGCCGCCGCTCTTTTATTTCTGGCGGCAGCTGGGCTGGGTAGCGCTGTCGCTGCCGATCATGTTTTTCGTTTCGATGCTGCCGGTGCCGGTGGCGCGGCGATTGTCGCTGATCGGCGCGGCGGTGTTTCTGCTGTTGCTCGCCGCCGTGCCGTTTATCGGGGTGGAAGTGAATGGCGCGCGCCGCTGGATCGGGGTGGGCATCGCGCAATTCCAGCCGTCTGAATTTCTGAAGCCATTTTTCGTCGTCACGCTGGCGTGGCTGTTGTCGTTGAAAGCCACCGATGAAAGCCTGCCGATCGTGCCGCTGTCGGTGGTGCTGATCGGCGGTGTCGCTGCCTGTTTGATGCTGCAGCCCGATTTGGGCCAGACGATTGTTTTCGGGGTCTTGTGGCTGGCGCTGCTGGCGATTGCGGGCACGCCGATCAAGGTGCTGGGCACGTTGTTGGGGGCAGTGCCGATCGGTCTCGCCACTGCCTATGTGTTTTACGATACTGCGCGGGTGCGGATCAATGCCTTTCTGCACCTTGATGACAAGACCGCGCCGATTGACCATTACCAGACCGATATGGCGCACGCGACGCTGACCGCGGGCGGCCTGACCGGCACAGGGCCGGGCGGCGGCACGATGAAGTTCAAGCTGCCCGAGGCGCATACCGATTATATCTTCTCGGTGATCGGCGAGGAATTCGGCCTGATCGCGTGCGCGGTTATTGCGCTGTTGTTCCTGGCACTGGTGGTGCGCGTGTTCGTCAAGCTGCTCGACGAAACCGACGAATTCCGCCTGCTTGCCGCCGCCGGGCTTGCCACGCAATTCGGCGCGCAGGCGCTGGTCAGCATGGCGGTTAACACCGGCATCGCGCCGTCAAAGGGCATGACGCTGCCGTTCATCAGCTATGGCGGATCGTCGATGATCGCTTTGTCGATCGCCATGGGCTTGCTGCTGGCGTTTACCCGGCGCAATCCGTTCCTCAATCGATCACCCTATAGTGTTCGCTGGAGCGGCCAATGACGACGCCACGCCATTTCATCCTCGCCGCCGGTGGCACGGGCGGGCATATGGTGCCGGCGGCGGCGCTGGCGGTGGAGCTTCAGCGGCGCGGCCACCATGTCTCGCTGATTTCGGATGAGCGCGGCGTGCGTTTTCCCGGGCTGTTTGAGGGGATTGCGACCCATATTCTGCCAGCCGGCCGCTTTGCCGGCGGGCCGCTGGGCTGGGCGCGGGCCGCGTCGGCGATGCTGAGCGGGCGATCACAGGCCATCCGGCTGATGAAAGCGCAGCGCCCGGCGGCGGTGATCGGCTTTGGCGGCTATCCGGCTTTCCCCGCGCTGTCGGCGGCCTTTGCCTGCAAGGTGCCGACCGCAATCCACGAGCAGAATGCCGTGCTGGGCCGGGTCAATCGCCTGGTCGCCAATCGCGTCGATGCCATCGCCACTTCCTATGCCGAGGTGGAGCGGCTGGCCGACAAGGCGCGCGGCAAGACGCATCTGGTCGGCAATCCGGTGCGCGACGAGGTGCTGGCGCTGCGCTCAATGCCCTATCCGCTGCTGGAGGAAGACGGGATTTTCCGCGTGCTGGTGACGGGCGGCAGCCAGGGCGCGAGCATCCTGAGCCAGGTGGTGCCCGATGGGCTGGCGCTGCTGCCCGTTAGCTTCCGCCGCCGCTTGCAAGTGACGCATCAGGCGCGGATCGAGGATATCGACAAGGTTCGCGCCAAATATGCCGAACTGTCGATCGCGGCGGAACTCGCGACTTACCTCCCCGACATGCCCGAGCAATTGAAATGGGCGCATCTGGTGATTGCGCGCGCGGGCGCCTCGACAATTGCCGAGCTGACGTGCGCGGGCCGCCCCGCCATCCTGGTGCCGTTGCCCAGCGCGACGGATGATCACCAGACCGCCAATGCCCGCGAAATCACCCAGGCAGGCGGCGCGCGGACGATCGCGCAAACCGCCTTCACGCCGGTCGAACTTGCCAAGCAGATGCAGAAATTGGGGCTCGACCCGTCGGCGCTGCAAAACGCCGCTGGCCGCGCCCGCGCGTGCGGGCGGCCGGATGCGGGTCGCGACCTTGCTGATCTGGTCGAAAGCCTCGACATGCCGCCTGCGCCCCACCGCATTGGCCGCGTCAAGACCGGCAATGGCTTTGTCACCACGGCGGCTGCCGCATCATGACCGGCGTCGCCAAGGATATCGGCACCATCCATTTCGTCGGCATTGGCGGCATCGGCATGTCGGGCATTGCCGAGGTGATGCACAATCTCGGCTATCGCGTGCAGGGGTCGGACGTGGCCGAGGGCTATGTCGTGGCGGGCCTGCGCGCCAAGGGCATCCCTGTTCATATCGGCCATGATGCCGATAATCTGGGCGATGCAGCGGTGATCGTCACCTCGACCGCGATCAAGCGTGGCAATCCCGAAGTGGAAGCGGCGTATCAGCGGCGCATCCCGGTCGTGCGGCGGGCGGAAATGCTTGCCGAGCTGATGCGGCTCAAATCGACCGTCGCGGTCGCCGGCACGCATGGCAAGACGACGACGACCAGCATGGTCGCCGCGCTGCTCGACGCGGGCGGGGTCGACCCGACCGTGATCAACGGCGGCATCATCAACAGCTATGGCTCCAACGCCCGATTGGGCGCGAGCGACTGGATGGTGGTGGAAGCCGACGAGAGCGACGGCAGCTTCCTGCGGCTGGACGGCACGATCGCCGTCGTCACCAATATCGATCCCGAGCATCTCGATCATTATGGCTCGTTCGACGCGGTGAAGGACGCGTTTGTCGAATTCGTCGAGAATGTGCCCTTTTACGGGGCGGCGCTGCTGTGTCTCGATCACCCGGAAGTGCAGGGCATTTTGCCGCGCGTTCGCGATCGGCGCGTGGTGACCTATGGCTTTTCCGCCCAAGCCGATGTGCGCGGCGTCAACGTGACGCCGATTCCCGGCGGCAATCGCTTCGAGGCGATTATCCGCCAGCGCGACGGCACCAGCCGCTCGATCGAGGGGATCGAGCTGCCCATGCCTGGCCGCCACAATGTCCAGAACGCGCTGGCCGCAATCGGCGTGGCACTGGAATTGGGCATTGATGACGCGACGATCCAGCAGGGTTTTGCGAAATTCGGTGGGGTCAAGCGGCGCTTCACCAAGGTGGGGGAGGTGCCCCTGAACGGCGGCGCCGTTACGATCATCGATGATTATGGCCACCACCCGGTCGAGATTCGCGCGGTGCTGGCGGCGGCGCGCGAAGGGGCGCAGCATCGCGTAATCGCGGTGGCGCAGCCGCACCGCTTCACCCGGCTGCGCGACTTGATGGAGGAATTCCAGCAGGCGTTCAACGATGCCGATATCGTCTATGTCGCGCCGGTCTATGCGGCGGGCGAGGCGCCGATCGAGGGCGTCGATGCCGAGGCGCTGGTGGCGGGCATTCGCAATCGCGGCCACCGCTCGGCGGAGACGGTGGCGGATGCGGGCGCACTCGCGCAGACGCTCGCGCAGACGATCGAGCCGGGTGACATGGTCATCTGCCTGGGCGCGGGCGACATCACCAAATGGGCGGCAGGCCTCGCCGACGCGATCCGGGAGGCGAGGGGGTGAGCATGTTGTTGCCACCGTTCGCCCTGAGCTTGTCGAAGGGCTGCCCTTCCTCGGTCCTGGGGCTGAGCGGCGCTAAGAAAGAACAGTGCTTCGACAAGCTCAGCACGAACGGGCTTCGGAGTTCGGCGCAATGAGCCGCGTGCAGGAGCGGAGCCCCGGAGCCTTCGATGTCACGCTTCCGGGCGGCGCGTTTACAATCACCGAGCCGAACGGCCGACTGACCAAAAATGCGCCGCTTGCGCCGCTGACTTGGTTCAAGACCGGGGGAGCAGCAGCGCTCTTGTTCGAGCCGGCGTCCGCCGACGCGCTCGCAGATTTCCTGGCCGATCTTCCCTCCTGGGTGCCCGTCATGGCGCTGGGCCTGGGTTCCAACCTGATCGTCCGTGATGGCGGGGTGCCGGGCGTCGTCGTGCGGCTCGGCAAGGCGTTCAGCTATGCGCGGGCAGGCGAGGATGGCGTGTCTTTGGTCTGCGGCGGCGGCACATCCGGCATCCTTGTATCCTCGACCGCGCGCGACGCGGGGATTGCGGGACTGGAATTCCTTCGCTCGATCCCCGGCACCGTTGGCGGTTTCGCGCGGATGAACGGCGGCGCTTATGGCCGCGAGACCAAGGACGTGCTTGCCCGCTGCACGGTGGTGCTGCGCGATGGGTCGATCTGCGAGATGGCGGTCGACGACATGGGCTATAGCTATCGCCACTCGACGCTGCCTGAAGGCGCGATCGTGGTCGAGGCGGTGTTCGCGGGCGTGCCCGGCGATCCCGCCGCCATCCAGGCCGAGATGGACCGCATCGCCGCCGCGCGC
>JBOFDB010000405.1:0-2194 GCA_051646545.1 Sphingomonas sp. | reverse complement strand
CTGGGGGGATCGCGGGGCGGCGCCACGGCCAGTCGATCACCCCGCCCGCCCACAGCGCCCACCAGGCGATAACCGGCTGCGCGAGCAGGCGCGGCACATGATAGGACCAGCCCAAGGTCACGTCGGCAACCGCGACATGATCGACGGCATGCTTGATGTTGGCCGGGTAAACGCAGGCGGTGTACAGCGCCAGCAGCGTGCCTGCCCACCAGCGCAGCCGGGACGACGACAGCAACAACCCCGCCGCGCCAAACAGCTCGCACCAGCCGGTCGCGATGATCACCAGCCGGGGAGCCGGCACCCATGACGGCATGATCGGCAAGAAACCGTCGGGCGATTTGAGATGCACCAGGCCCACCGCCACAAAAGCCAGCGCCAGCGCCATTCGTGCCGCAGCGCGCTGACGCGTCTCCGCTGGCTGCCCCCCGGCTTCGCCACCGCCGATCAAAGCGGCAGCCACTTGGCCTTTTTGCTGAACTTCATATAGCCGAGATTGACACCGGCACGCAGCCCCACGCCGAGGCGGATGGGGATCAGTACGATGTTACCGCGCCGCAAATAGGTCGCGGAAAATCCCCCGACAAAATATAAATGTCCCTCACCTTCGGGATAGCGGCGAAAAATATCCTCGGTATCGTAGAGGTTATAGACCAGCACGAACACCTTGCTGGCATTGCCGCCAACGTCAAAGCCGACCGATGGACCCGTCCAATAGACGGGCCGGTCGCCTTCCACCTTGTGTGACATCACGCCGGAGCCATAACGCGCGCCCAACACGAACGCGCCCGAAGCCTCTCGGCCGGCGATATAGGCATTGGGTTGGCCCTGCTCGCGCAGAATTTTCTCGAGAATGCCGGCGAGACCCTGCGCGCCCTTGCCGAACACGCCTTCGCCCGCGCTCAATAAATCCTTGCGCGAATAGGTCGCGTCGGCAGCGCGGGTGGCGTCAGGCCTGGCAGCATCGGCAACCTTCGGTGCGGCGGGGGCGGTGGTGTCGGTGCGCGACGGCGTTGTGTCGGGGTTGATCGGGTCGCCCAAGCCGTTATCTGGCGCGCTCGGCGGCGGGGCGGGCCGCGCGGCCGGGGGTTGCCCCGCACCCAGATCGCTGTCGATGCCGCGATTGGGATCGATCGTGCGGACCTGCGCCACGCCGGGCGCAACACCCACTCCCGAGCTTGCCAGCATCAGCGGGATCGCCAGCGCAGCGGCGAAAAAGCGTTTAACCCCGGCCCATCCCATCATTCCTCGTTGCTAGGGCCTGGGTGACTCACCGCGCAACTGCAGCGCGACGACCCGAATCGAACGCGCGACGGACCGAGTCGCCGACGCGACAAACCGGCGATTTCACGCGGGTGCGATGCCCGGTTGATCCCACCGCCCCCCCCGTCTATAGCCCGCCGATCAGCACCAGCCGGAGACGTGGGTGAGTGGCTGAAACCAGCGGTTTGCTAAACCGCCGTACTCCGATTAGGGGTACCGAGGGTTCGAATCCCTCCGTCTCCGCCAGACTGGATAGCACCCAGGCATTGCCTGAATTGTAATCAGGCGCCGCTTGTCGACATCGCACTCGCGCGATCACCGCTTGCAATAATCGCTTGACGGTGCGCGGCGCAATTTCACAAGCTGTGGTGGCAATCGCTCGCCTGCGTAAAGAGCGATCAGGGATAAAATCATGCTGTCGACGCGCGTCTGTACCGAATGTGCCGTTAGGGATCGCTCGCTGTGCGGATCGCTGAGCGATGACGAGTTGGTCGCGCTGAACAGCATTGGCCAGCGGCGCAAAATCGGCCGGGGCGAAACGCTGATCTGGGCGGGGGATGACAGCGTCATCTGCGCCAATCTGCTCGATGGCATCATGAAGCTGGCGACCTCGACCAGTGACGGCCGCGAACAGACCGTGGGCTTGCTTTACCCGGCCGATTTCATCGGTCGCCCCTTTGCCGATCAGGCGGGCTTCACCGTCTCAGCGCTGACCGATGCCGAGCTCTGCATCTTTCCGCGCCGCCAGTTTGAAGCCGTGCTGCACGACCATGTCCATATGGAAAGATTGCTGCTGGAAAGGACATTTGCGGCACTGGAAGACGCGCGCGCGCGGATGCTGACGCTGGCAAGACGCAGCGCAAGCGAGCGTGTCGCCGGGTTCCTGCTCGATATGGCGGATCGCGCCGCGACAACCGGGTGCAGCGCGGTGCAG
>JBOFDB010000551.1:0-1005 GCA_051646545.1 Sphingomonas sp. | reverse complement strand
GCTCCCTTATGCCTTTGCCCGCTCCAATGGCGTCATCATCCAGAACCCCGACGCCACCCCGCCACTGGTCGCGCTGCGCGAGGATGCCGACCCGATGGTGCTTATTGAACTGCGCCGCCACCTTGGCCGCCCGTTCACGCTCGAACGCATTAACGCGCCGGCCTTTGATGAGCTGCTCGGTGAGATTTACGCTTATGATGGCGGGGCGGGCGATGTCGCGGGCGCGCTGGCGGTCGGCAATGACAGCCTCGATATCCTCGCCACTGACCTGCCCACGGCCGATGATTTGCTCGACAGCGCTGACGATGCCCCCGCCATCCGGCTGATCAACGGCATCATTGCTGATGCCGCGCGGCAGGGGGTCAGCGATATTCATGTCGAACCCTATGAAAGCGCCTTGATCATCCGCATGCGCATTGACGGGGTGCTGCGCGAAGTCGTCAAAATGCCGCCGCATGTCGCCCCGGTGGTGGTCAGCCGGATCAAGGTGATGGCCCGGCTCGATATCGCCGAACGCCGGGTGCCCCAGGATGGCCGCATCGGCCTGACGCTGGGCGGCAAGGCGCTTGATGTGCGCGTGTCCACCCTGCCCAGCCGGGCGGGCGAGCGCGTGGTGATGCGCCTGCTCGACAAGGATGCGAACGCGATTGGCTTTGACGCGCTGGGCCTTGATGGTCAGGCGGACGCCACGCTGCGCGCCGCGCTGGCCCAGCCCAATGGCATCATCCTGGTCACTGGCCCAACCGGATCGGGCAAGACGACGACGCTCTATGCCGCGCTGCAAACACTCGCTGACGGCCGCCGCAATATCCTGACTGTCGAGGACCCGGTCGAATATGCCGTCGACGGCATCGGCCAGACGCAGGTCAATGCCAAGGTTGGCCTGACTTTCGCCGCGGGCCTGCGCGCCATCCTGCGGCAGGACCCTGACGTGGTCATGGTCGGCGAAATCCGCGACCGCGAAACTGCCGACATCGCCGTCCAAGCCTCGCTGACCGGCCACCT
>JBOFDB010000442.1:0-3346 GCA_051646545.1 Sphingomonas sp. | reverse complement strand
CGGAAACGCTGTTTGGCGAGCGCGCGGAAGGTTTGCGGCGCCTCGGTCCAGGCGACGGCATCGGTATCATAATCGACCCGCCAGCCCGCGCGTTGGATCGCGATGGTCAAGTCCTGATCCTCGGCCAGCGTGTCTTCGGGATAGCCGCCGACTTCGTCGAGTGCCGCCCGTCGCCACGCGCCGACCGCGCCCGGCACCACCGTCATCGCGTCGAAGCGGGCAAGCGCGCGACGCTCCAGATTCTGCGCGGTCACATATTCGACCGCTTGCCAGCGGGTGACGAGGTTGACGCGATTGCCGACCTTGGCATTGCCGGCCACGGCGCCGATGTCGGGATCGCCGAACCAGCGCGCGAGGCGACGGATCGTCAACGGTTCAAACTGGGTATCGGCGTCGAGCGCGATAATCACTTCGCCGGTGGCTTCCCTCAGCGCGCGGTTGAGCGCCGACGCCTTGCCGCCATTTTTCAACGTCAACAGCCGCACGCGCGGATCATCGCCAAATGCGGCGCGAACGATGTCGCTGGTGCCGTCGCTCGATCCGTCATCGGCCACGATCAATTCGATGCCGGGATAGTCGCTCGCCAGCACGCGGCGGACCGAACTTTCGATCACCTTGGCTTCGTTATAGGCGGGAATGATGACCGAAACGCTGGGCGTCGCGGCATCGATCGCCGGGGCCGTGCGACGACGATCGCCAATCGCGAGCATGGCGATCAACACCGCGCGGCCAATGCCGAGCCCGATCGCGAGGAAGAAGGTCCATTTGAGCAGATAGGCGAGCGCCGCAAGCACCAGGAACACGCCAACGTCAAAGCGCACCTCGGTAAGGTCGGTGCCGGTGACCGGCGGCATCACTTGCGCCGGCGTCAGCCCCGCCAGCTTTGACACCGGCACGAATTGATAGCCGCGCGCGCGCAGTTCGGTGATGATGCGGGGCAGTGCCGCCACGGTCTGCGCCCGATCACCACCGCCATCATGCAGCAGCACGATATTTTCGGAATGCTCGGGGTCATCGCCCTCAACCTGCGCGATGGTGCTGTTGACGATGTCGTCGACGCCCGGCCGCTTCCAGTCGCCCGGGTCGGCATGGAGGCCCACGACGGTATAGCCATTTTGCTGCGCGATCAGCGCGGGGAACAGCTCGTCCGGGGTGTTCGCCTCGGCATCGCCGAAATAAGGCGCGCGGAACAGCTTGGTGCCGCGCCCGGTATAGGCTTGCAGCAGGCGCTGCGTCGCGTTGAGCTCGATTTCGGTGCCCGTCTTTGAGTCGAACACCAGATTGGGATGGGTATAGGTGTGGTTGCCGATCTCATTCCCGCCCGCGATGATGCGGTTGAGAATATTGGGATGCTGCAGCGCATTCTCCCCAATGACGAAGAACGTGCCCGGCACGTGCATCCGTTCAAGGATGTCGAGGATCTGCGGCGTCCATTCGGGATCGGGGCCGTCGTCAAAGGTCAGCGCCACCATGTGCGGCCGCGCGCCGACATGGCTGACGACATAGGGGCTCGGCAGCTGGAGATAGGTTTCCCCGCGGATCAACCCCTGCTTGTCAAAAGTAAGGCTGCGGCTGCCCGATTGCGGCGTCGCGGTGATGCGCAGGATTTCGCCCGCGCCTTCCTCATCGACATTGGTCGGCTCGCTAAGGGTTGCAAGGTCAGGGCGGCCATTGCCGCGGAACTTCGCGAATGCCTCCCAAACGCCGGGATCTTCGCTGCCCAGCCGCCACAAGGCGACTTGCTGGACGCCAAGCGCATGGGCGGCACGCAGCTGGTTCCAGGTCGATGCCGCGTCGAGCATCCAGACGTCATGATGGCCGTCATCATCGTCATAGCCAAAGCCGGCATTGCCGCTCGTCTTGTCAAACACGATTGAGGCGCCGCTGTCGCGGGCGCGCAACCACGCTTCTTCGATGCTCAGCCCCTCAGACCCCTTCTGGTTCCAGTCATACGCATAGCTGCCGACCGCGACGATCAACTTTTCGCGGCCAATCTGGGCGATCGCCTTGCGCAACTCGCTGACAAAGAAGGTCTGCGGCGCAATCGGGCCGGGGTCGCCTTCCTGGAAATGCAGGTCATAATCCATCAGGAAGATGCGATCGGCGACGTTGGCAAAGGCCTTTGGCGGGAAATCCTCATCGCCCACCGGCACCGTCACCGCGATGATGCCGCCATTGGGGCCGAGCGCGGTGCGCGTATCACGCAGCAGCTGGAGATACCCCCCCAGCGAGCGCGCGGGCAGGCTTTCCAGATCGAAGACAATGCCGGCATCATGGTTTTGCTTGACGCTGGCGGCCAGCGCGTTGGCGAGCTTGGCACGCTCGACCCGGCTGCCGAGCAGGCTGGCCGCCCCAGCCGTATCCCATACCCCCAGATGCGCATTTTGCACCATCGGCAGCACTTGCGGGCGCCGCGCGGCATTGGCGAGGATGCGACCCAGCCGCGTATCGACGGTGCGCGTCACATTATGGGTGGGGCCGACAACCGAGATGGTCGACGGCACCAGCCAGTCAAGCTGGCTGATATGGGCGTTGAGCGAACTGCCGCTGGTGCCATCATCCCAGGGGACGTAGAACCCCACGGTCAGCGGCTGCGACGGGTGCGCCACCTTGGCAGTCGGCAGCCATGCCCGCACGCCCCGGCCGATCGCGTTGATCTGGCCGCGCAGCCGGGCAGGCTGGGGCCGTTCGAACAGCAAGGGCAGCGATCCGCGCGGCGGCACCCGCACCACGGTAAAGGCGAATAACGCCGCCGCGATCACCACCGCTGCGATCAACAAGCCGACGGTGCGGCCCGTCCACCGGCGGCGGGTGCCGCTGGGATCATAAAATACCGGGCGCGTCACAGTCCCTCGCCGCTCCCCAATCTCACCCCGTCCGCCATCGCCCTAGCCTTAAGGTCAAACTTCTTCAATCGATGCTGTGGCCCCTCCCCCCGCCAGGGGAGAGGTGGCCGGGCCTTATCGATCAACCAGATCAAATCGCCGCCAGTGCCTGATCGAAATCGGCAATCAGATCATCGGCATCCTCAACCCCGATCGAAATGCGCACCAGATTGTCGGTAATGCCCAGCGCCGCCTTGCGCGCTTCGGGAACCGACAGGTGGGTCATCCCCGCCGGGTGGCTGGCCAGCGTCTCAGTGCCACCGAGCGACACCGCAAGCTTGGCGATCTTGAGCGCGTCGAGGAACGCGAAGCTCTCTTTCTCCGCGCCTTTCAGGAACAGCGAAAAGGTGCTGCCCGCGCCCGTGCAGTGGCGGCGGTAGATATCCGCCTGGCGCTCGGCTCCCGGCGTGTCGGCAAGAAAGCCCAGATAACCGACATGCTCGACCTTGGGATGATCGCGC
>JBOFDB010000220.1:0-3129 GCA_051646545.1 Sphingomonas sp. | reverse complement strand
AACACCGGCCGGCCGGGGCAGGAAAGCCGACGCTATATCGAAAGCGCCGGGTCGGTGCAATCACGCCAGCGGCGGATCAACTGGCCGGTTGATGCTCCTCGGCATGTTCTTCGCGGCGGCCAAGGATGCGCTCGATAATCCCGCCTTCGCGGCGTTCCACCGGCGGCGTCGGCGCGGCGGGGGCGGCAGGCTCATCCTGCGGCAGAATGCGACGGAGCAGCAACGCCCCGCCGATCAGCACCACCAGCCAGGGACCAATCCCCGCCAGCACCTGCGTCAGCCCCGCGAGCGAGGAAATGAACGTCTCGCCCGCGGCATCGAACGACGCCGACGCGCTACCCCCCAGCGCGGGCAAGGCATTGCCCGAGCCATAAGTGACGAGCACTGCCGCCGTCGCCGTACCCTGCAACGCGCGTTGATCAACCTCGCCAATCGTCTGGATGGCCGCGCGCAGACGATTTTGCTTGTCGATCAGCGCGGCTTTCTGGGGGGGCGCCAATGGGCCTGACAATTGCGTGTCGATGGTCGTGATTTCGTTGCGAAGCCGCGCGACGACATTGCCGGTGCGGGTGTCGGCACCGGGGGCATCGCTGCCCGCCATGCGGGAATCGACCAGCAAGCCGCCGCCGGCATTGACCAGCTTGTCGGCATCATGGCTGAAGCTGCGGGCAATGGCCGGGTCGATCATCAGCGACAGCAACGCCGTTACCTGATTGTCGGACCCGACATGGTAGCGCACCGTCGTGACGCGGCACCGTTGCGGCCCCAGCTGATCGCATAGCCGGACATGCGCGTCCTGCACCTGCGCGATTCGGGGCGGCGGCAGGCGGAAGGCAAGCCGGTAATCGAAATCGCCGCTCAATACCGACTGGTCGGGGGTGGTGCTGCTGGCGCCGTCAGTGTTTGCCTTGCCGGCGTCGGTTGCTTCGCAGCCGCCAAGGGACAGCGCGGCCAGCGCCACCATCATCCAACCGGACTGTTTATAGGCGAATCGCATGCCGCTCTCCCGTTCGCGTGGCCCCCGGCATTAACCATTTTTCGATGCCAGCCCAACGGGGGCGTTATGTAACTGCGTGTCTTTTCGAGAAGGCAGGATCCAGATACCGCTTTGAGGAAACGATGTCGCACAAGATGGTGCCCGCGCGCAGAATATCTTCGAAGCCCAGATAGAGCGGGGTGATGCCGAAGCGGAGAATATCGGGATCGCGGAAATCACCAATCACGCCCTCAGCAATGAGGGCCTGGCACAAGGGATAGGCATGGGGATGGCGGAAAGCGATGTGGCTGCCCCGCATTTCCAGGTCGACCGTGGTGATGCACTCCAAACCAGCCTGTCTGCCGAAGCTCGCAAGATAGTGATACATCGCATGGGACTTTCCCCAGACGACGCGCATATTGGCTTTCAACATCAGGTCGACGCCCGTTTCCAACGCGGTCATCGCGACGATTGACGGCGTGCCGGTGAGCCATCGCTTGATCCCGTGTGCCGCTTCATAATGGTCGATAAAGTCGAACGGGCGGGCATGGCCCATCCATCCCGACACGGGGTTGTACAGCGCCGCCTGCCAACGCTTTGCCACGAACATATAGGCAGGCGCGCCCGGCCCGCCATTCAGGAATTTATAGCCGCACCCGACCGCCAGATCGGCGCTGGCGGCATTGAGGTTGACAGGCACCGCACCAGCCGAATGACTTAAATCCCACAGCACCAGCGCGCCCGCGCGTTGCGCGCGCTTGGTCCATTCGACCATGTCAAATCGCTCGGAAGTCTTGTAATGCACATGGCTGAGCAGCAGCAGCGCGGTATCGGCATCGATCGCGTCGTCCAGCTGATCGCGCGGCACGGCGCGCAGCCGGGCACCCGCCACGCAGTTGACGGCGCCTTCGGCAACGTGAAGATCGGTGGGAAAGCTGCCGAGCTCGCTCACAATTGTACGACGGCCAGGGTCGCGGTTGAGCGCGGCAACGATCAGCTTGAACAGATTGACGCTGGTCGAATCGCACGCAATGACTTCGCCCGTATCGGCGCCGATCAGCCGCGCAATCTTGTCGCCCACGCGCTGCGGCGCGTCGATCCAGCCGTCATTCCAGCCGCGGATCAGCCGTTCGCCCCATTGCCGGTCGACCAGATCCTTCATCGCCTCGCGCGTGGCGATGGGCAACGGGCCAAGCGAATTGCCGTCGAGGTAGATCACCCCCTCGGGCAAGGCGAACTGGTCGCGAAACCCCCGCAACGGATCCTCCGCGTCCAGTTTACGGGCTGTTTCCAGCGAGATCATTTGAACGCGGCTTTTATCCGTTGCTTGCCAATGGCCCAGGCGGCGCTTTCGGGCGCGATAAGCTCGACATGGCCGGTATTGGGCAGGCGATCCAGCGTCGCAGTGTCGCCCATTTGCTGCGCGCGCTCGAGATAGCCACTGCCGAACCGGGCGGGGATGATGTGGTCGTCAACGCCATTGATCAGATGTTGCGGCACCCCCAGTGGCAGCAAGCGGGGCACCGATGTGTCGGCGAATACATCGGCACGCGCCGCCGACGGCGCGCCGGTCAATTGGGCGACAACGGCGGTGCCACAGCCATTATCGGGGCTGGCGGCGGTCGCCTCCAGATCGGGCAGGCCGCCCAGGCTGACCACTGCCGCAATCGGCAGCGGGTCGGCGCGCCACAGCGCGCTCGCGTGCGGCAAGCGGCGTCGACCGGCCAGCCACAAGGCGAGATGGCCGCCCGCCGAGTGGCCGACAGCGACGACGTGATGCGTGTCGAGGCCAAAGCGGGCGCCGTCGGTCTGCACCAAGTCGGCCGCCGCCGCGACATCGGCAAAAGTGCCGGGATAGCCGCCGCCGGGCCGATCAACGCCGCGATAATCGATGTTCCAAACCGCATAGCCATCGCGGCGCAGATCGTCGGCGATCCAGTTCATCAAGTTGCGATCGGCAATCCGCGTCGTCCAGCAACCGCCATGGACCATCAGCACGGTCTTGCGCGGCGCCTGACCGGTCGGCAGCCAGACATCGACCCGCTGATAGGGATCGGCACCATAAGACAGCGTGGCATCGGGCTTGGGGGCAGGGCGATTGGTAAGGTCAGGCCAGGTCAGCAAAGGCGTGTCGCGCGATGCGTCGGCCAAAT